>JAFIHO010000411.1 GCA_017849395.1 Hyphomicrobiales bacterium | reverse complement strand
TTTCATGTTGCACGTCATGCTGCGCAGCATGTGGCGCAACAAATTTCGGCCCATCTGGCTGACCGGCGCGGCGAAATGCTGCGCGAAGGCCTCACCCTGACCATTCTGGGGCCGCCCAATGCCGGCAAGAGTTCGCTGTTGAATGCGCTGGCGCGGCGCGAGGTCGCCATTGTGTCGGACATACCCGGCACGACCCGCGATGTGGTGGAGGTACGGCTGAACCTGGGCGGCTATCTGGTGCAGGTGGCGGATACGGCGGGGGTGCGGGAAGCCTCTGATGTGATTGAGAAAGAAGGCGTGCGCCGGGCGCTGGCGCACGCGCGGGAGAGCGACCTGACCTTGTTGCTGCTGGATGGAAGCGCCGCCGATCCGCGCGCCGGATTGCCGCCCATCTCCGAGCCCGATCTGACGGTGTGGAACAAGGCAGATCTGGGTTTTGCTGCGCCCCGACAGGGTGCAGCAATCTCGCTCAGAACCGGCGAGGGCATGGCAGATCTGGAGGGACGCCTCACAGAAATGGTCCGGCAGAAGCTTGAGGGCGGCTCGGGCGAACCGGCCCTGACCCGGCCGCGCCACCGCCACGCCTTGGCCGAGGCTTATGCTGCATTGCAACATGGATTGGCTACCCCCCTGGACCAGCCCGAACTGCTCGCCGAGGATTTGCGGCTGGCCATGCGTCATATCGGCCGGATCACGGGCCGGGTCGATGTGGAGGAAGTGCTGGATTTCGTCTTCCGGGATTTCTGCATCGGCAAATAGCCCGGGTTTCATATGAAATAGACGGCTTGTGGATAAACCCCGCCGCCTTTATGTCAGCGGCCCATGAACGGGTTCGATGTCATCGTGATCGGTGGTGGCCATGCGGGCTGCGAGGCAGCCGCGGCATCGGCGCGCGCCGGGGCCCGTACCCTGCTGCTGACGCATCATTTCGAGACCCTGGGCGAGATGTCCTGCAACCCGGCCATTGGTGGGGTGGGAAAGGGCCATCTGGTGCGAGAGATCGACGCTCTGGACGGGCTGATGGGGAAGGTGGCCGACGCTGCGGGGATTCAGTTCCGGCTGCTGAACCGCCGCAAGGGCCCGGCTGTGCGCGGCCCCCGCGCCCAGGCCGACCGCGCCCTGTATCGGAAGGCCATGCAGGCGGCGCTGGTCGAAATCCCGGGCCTGACCATCAAGGTCGCGGCGGCGGAGGATTTGATCCTTTGCGACGGCCGCATCGCCGGGGTCATCACCGCCGAGGGCGAGCAGATCGCGGCGGGGGCGGTGGTCCTGACCACCGGAACCTTCCTCAATGGCCTGATCCATATCGGCGAGACCCAGATCCCGGCAGGGCGGATGAAGGCCACGGCCTTAAGTAGCGAAGTGGCAGGCCAAACAAAGGATGGCACGGAGCCGCCGTCTCTAGGACTGTCCCGCACACTCTATGGATTGGGGCTTGGCATGGGCCGCCTCAAGACCGGCACCCCGCCCCGGCTGGATGGCCGCACCATCGACTGGGCGGCGCTGGAGGTTCAGCCCGGCGATGACCCGCCCCTGCCCTTTTCCTTCCTGACCCGGGCCATCACCACGCCCCAGATCGTCTGCCATATTACCCGGACGACCCTTCAGACCCATCAGATCATAAGGGCCAATCTGCACCGGGCGCCGATGTATTCCGGGCAGATCAGTTCGACCGGCCCCCGTTATTGCCCCTCCATAGAGGACAAGGTCAGCCGCTTCGCCGACCGGGAGAGCCATCAGATCTTCTTGGAGCCGGAGGGTCTGGATGACGACACGGTCTATCCCAACGGTATTTCGACCTCACTGCCCCAGGATGTTCAGTTTGCCCTGCTGGCCACCATTCCGGGGCTGGAAAAGGTCCATGTCCGCCGGCCCGGCTATGCCATCGAGTATGATTATGTCGATCCCCGCGAGTTGAACCCCTCCCTGGAAGTGAAGCGGGTGCCGGGGCTGTATCTGGCAGGCCAGATCAACGGCACCACCGGCTATGAAGAAGCCGCCGCCCAGGGTCTCATGGCGGGCTGGAATGCCGCCCGGGCCGCCGGAGGCCAGGACGCTATCATTCTGGACCGGGCCCAGGCCTATATCGGGGTGCTGATCGACGACCTGGTGACCAAGGGGGTCAGTGAACCTTATCGCATGTTCACCAGCCGGGCGGAGTACCGCCTGACCCTGCGCAGCGACAATGCCGACCAGCGCCTGACCCCTATGGGTGACAAGGCGGGCTTCGTCGGACGGGAACGCCGGGATGCCTTCTCGCGCAAGCTGGAGTCCCTGGCTGTTTCACGTGAAACAATGACCCGGCTGAACCTGACCTCTGCCGCCGCCGCCAAGCAGGGTCTGAATGTCCGCCAGGATGGCGCGCGCCGCACCGCGATGCAGCTTCTCAGCCTGCCGGAGGTCGATTTCCCGGCTTTGGCCCGTATCTGGCCGGAACTGGGAGGCATTGCCTCCGATATCGTCGAGCAGCTGGAGATCGATGCCCAGTATGCCGGATATCTGGACCGGCAGGACGCCGATATCCTGGCTTTCCGGCGGGATGAGGCCCGCGCCCTGCCGGCCGCGCTGGATTATGGGGCGGTCAGCGGCCTGTCCAATGAAGTGCGCCAAAAGCTGGAGCGTATCCGCCCCGCCACCTTGGGTCAGGCCGCCCGTATCGAAGGCGTCACCGCCGCCGCCCTGACCCTGGTGCTGGCACATGTCAAAGGCGGGGCGCGCAAAGCCAGTGCCTGACTTCGGCCCGGAGGACTTTGCCGCCCGGACCGGTGTTTCACGTGAAACACTGGCGCGCCTGAAAGCCTATGCCGATCTGCTGAAAGACTGGAACGCCCGCCACAATCTGGTCTCCCGCAACAGTCTGGACGATCTGTGGGAGCGGCATTTCTGGGATTCTGCCCAGTTAGCCCCCTTAATCCCCCAAAATGCCCGTACTCTGGCCGATCTGGGGTCCGGAGCCGGGTTTCCTGGGCTGGTCCTGGCGGAACTTCTACGGGGCCGGGTTGCGGTGACCCTGTTCGAGTCCATTTCCAAGAAATGTACCTTCCTGGAAGCTGCCGCCGGGCGGATGAATCTTGACGTAACAATCAAGAATAGCCGCATGGAGGCCTGGGAAGGCCCTCCGTTCGATGTGATAACGGCTCGCGCCTGCGCGCCCCTGCCGAAACTCCTGTCCTATGCCCATAAATTCACAGGTCCGGGCAGTGTTTGCCTGTTCCTGAAGGGACAAAATCTGGGTGCGGAATTGACCGAAGCCCATAAATCTTGGAAAATGGAAACCAGACAAATTTCCAGCCAGACATCCCTGTCGGGCGCGATTTTGGAAGTGCGGGAGCTAGCCCCCCATGCAACACCCCTCCCCTAGAAAACCCCGGATTCTGGTCGTTGCGAACCAGAAAGGCGGCGTGGGCAAGACCACCACCGCGATCAATCTGGGCACGGCGCTGGCAGCGGTTGGTCAGCCCACCCTGGTGATCGACATCGACCCTCAGGGCAATGCCTCCACCGGGCTGGGGGTACATCGCCAGGAACGCAAGCTCACCACCTATGACGTGCTCACCGGCGCGGCCAAGCTGGACGAAGCCATCGTGCCCACCCGCATCCCCGGCCTGAAGCTGGTGCCCGCGACGGTGGATTTGTCGGGCGCGGAGCTGGAGCTGATCGACATGCCCCGGCGCAACTATGTTCTGAAGGACGCGCTGGATGAATATTCCGTGCACGGAGAATTTTCCTACATCCTGATCGATTGTCCGCCGTCCCTCACCCTGCTCACCTTGAATGCGATGGCGGCGGCGGATGCGGTGATGGTGCCCCTGCAATGCGAGTTCTTTGCGCTGGAAGGCCTCAGCCAGTTGCTCAAGACCATCGAACTGGTGCGCGACCGGCTCAATCCCGATCTGGAAATCCAGGGCATCGTGCTGACCATGTTCGACAAGCGCAACAAGCTGTCCGACCAGGTCGCCGCCGATGTCCGGCAGAATATGGGCGACAAGGTCTATTCCACCGTGATCCCGCGCAATGTGCGCATTTCCGAAGCGCCCAGCCATGGGGTTCCGGCGCTGGTCTATGACCTGCGTTGTCCCGGCAGCCAGGCCTATATCAAGCTGGCCGGCGAAGTGATCCAGCGCGAAAGGCTGCGGGCCGTCGCATGATGCCCAAGGATGATCGCCCGCGCGGATTGGGACGCGGGCTGTCGGCGCTGATTGGCGACGAAGCCGCCGCCATTCGCGGCGAGCCCGTCGCCAAAAAGGACACGCGCACCCTGCCCGTGGCCTTCCTGCAGCCCGGCCGTTTCCAGCCGCGCAAGACCTTCGCGGAAGAACCGCTGGCCGATCTGGCGGATTCCATCCGCGAGAAAGGCGTGCTGTCGCCCATCCTGGTGCGTCCCATCGGGCCCGACCGCTATGAGATCGTGGCGGGCGAGCGCCGCTGGCGCGCCGCCCAGATGGCCAAGCTGCACGATGTGCCGGTCATGGTGCGCGAGCTGCCGGACGGCGAGGCGCTGGAAATCGCCATCATCGAGAATGTGCAGCGCGCCGACCTCAACGCCATCGAGGAAGGCATGGCCTATGAGGAGTTGATCAACCGCTTCAACCGCACCCAGGAGGATGTGGCCAAGGAGGTCGGCAAGAGCCGCAGCCATGTCGCCAACACGATCCGCCTGCTGAAACTGCCGGAGTCGGTGAAGGGCTGGGTGCGGGAAGGCAAGCTGACGGCGGGCCATGCCCGGACCCTGCTGTCCGCCCCCGATCCGGAGGGACGCGCCAAGGAACTGATGGCCGAGGGATTGACCGTCCGGCAGGCCGAACAACGTTCACCTCTGAAGAAGCCTAAGGCCGGTGGACAAGGCTATAAAGACCCGAACATCGCCGATCTCGAATCCCATATTTCCAATGCCTTGGGACTGAAAGTTCAGGTTATCCACCATGGGGATAAAGGTGGGGAAATGCGGATTTCCTACAAAACCCTGGAACAGCTGGACGAGCTCACAAAACGGTTGAGCAAGCCGCGATAAACGGCTTAATGCATTGATTATAAGTATAATCCACCGCGAAAATTGTTCGCCCGCGCCTAACGAGCCCGCTTGAGCGCCTCAGCCGGATCAATGCGCCCGTCATAGAGCGCCCGGCCCACCACCACACCCTCGATGTT
>JAFIHO010000410.1 GCA_017849395.1 Hyphomicrobiales bacterium | reverse complement strand
CAATGTCGCTCGCAGCGAGGATGAAGCCGAGCGCCAGGCGCGCGGTGAAGACGTGCTGGCCGAGAAGACCGAACAGGAAGAAGCCAAGGCCAATGCCGAGGCGCTGTTCGAGGAAGGCGCCGGTCCGAAGGCCGAAGAGGCTGAGGACGCCGAGGCGTAAGAGCTTCGAAACGGAAACGAAAAGGCCCGGTGCGAACCGGGCCTTTTTCTTTTCAGGCGGCGCCGCTGCGTTCCGCGAACTGGCGGCGGGTCAGGCCGTTCGGGGGATCGCCGAAGATCAGCAGGTCCCTGCCCTGCTGTTTCTTGAGATCGAACACCTGCTGCGCGTCGCGATGCGGCCATAGACGGCCGCGCCTGCGCGTTCGCTCAAAGTCGTTGCATCGGCGAAAATAGCGTCGTTGAAGCCGATCCAGTCCATTCCTCCGTCCGGGCCGGCGCAGAAGCCGTCCAGCGACACATGCATCAGCGAGATCAGCTTCCTCATTCTTCCTTCTCCGGTTTGGTCGCGTCCAGATAGGCGCCCAGCCGGTCGAGATTGCGCTCCCACATCTCACGCCGTTCGCCGATCCAGCGTTCGGCGTGGGACAGCATCTTCGGGTCGATATGGCAGGTGCGGACACGGCCGACCTTTTCCGATCGCACCAGCCCGCTTTCCTCCAGCACCTTGAGGTGCAGCATCACGGCAGGAAGCGACATGGGCAGCGGCCGGGCCAGGTCGCTGACCGAGGCCGGGCCTGCCGCCAGCCGTTCCACGATCGCCCGGCGGGTGGGGTCGCCCAACGCCTGAAAAGCCATGTCGAGGTCGGCATTACACTTAAGCATTTACTTAAGTATCAGGCACAAGACCTGTCCGTCAAGCAGAGCAGGTCGATTAATTCTGCAACAGGGATGCCTATATAGTGCGTTGGCGAAACGGTGGTCTTCAGGGAAGCCCCTCATGTCCGTTCACAACGAAACGCGCCGCGTCACGGTCCCGGAGATCCGCGCCCACAAGGGCAAGGAGCCGGTGGTATGCCTCACCTGCTATCACGCGCACACCGCGCGGCTGCTGGACGACCATGTGGACCTGATGCTGGTCGGCGATAGCCTGGGCATGGTTATGCACGGGCTGGAAAATACGCTGGGCGTGACGCTCGACATGATGATCACCCATGGCAAAGCGGTGATGCGCGGCTCCAAACGCGCCCTTGTGGTGGTGGACATGCCGTTCGGAAGTTACGAGGAAAGCCCGGCCATCGCGTTCCGCAATGCGGCGCGCGTCATCCAGGAAACCGGCGCAACCGCGGTGAAGATGGAAGGCGGCGCGCGCATGGCTGAAACCATCCGCTATCTGACCCAGCGCGGCATTCCGGTGATGGGCCATATCGGCCTGACGCCGCAGACTGTGCATGTGACGGGCGGCTTCCGCACAACCGGCCGCACGCCCGAGGAATGGCCCGCCATCGAGGCCGACGCGAAGGCCGTGGCCGAGGCGGGAGCCTTTGCCATGGTGCTGGAAGGCATGGCCGAGCCCCTGGCCGCCAAGATCACTGCCGAAGTCGCCGTGCCCACCATCGGCATCGGCGCCTCGCCCGCCTGTGACGGCCAGATTCTGGTCATGGAAGACATGCTGGGCCTTAACCCCAATCCGCCGAAATTCGTGCGGGAATACGCCCATCTGGGCCCGGCCATCGAGGCGGCGGTGAAGGCCTATGCCAGCGATGTGCGCAGCCGAAGCTTCCCGGGGACGGAAAATGTCTATCCGATGAAGCGGTCAAAGCCCTAAAAGCCCGGGATTACGGCCAAAACTTAATTCCGGGCGCATTGCGCGGAACCCCGGGCCAAGCTAATTAACCTGCCCTGTCAAAGGCTTCGCGCCTGCGGCCCGAAGGGGGCCGCGAACGGGTTTTAGCGCCGGAAGGACCAGTTCCTTGAGTGATATTTTCCGCGAGGTCGAGGAAGACGTTCGCCGCGAACGGCTCCAGAAATTCTGGAAAGCCTATGGCGACTATGTGATCGCAGCGGCCGTGCTGGTATTCGCGGGCATCGCGGGTTTCCAGCTCTGGCAGCGCCACCAGGCGGATGAACGCGCCAAGGCATCCAACGCCATGACCGCCGCGCAGCAGATCACCGATCCGTCCAAGGCGGTGGAAGCGTTCGAAAATCTCGCCAAGGATGCCCCCGGCGGGTACGCGCTGGTCGCACGGTTGTCCGCCGCCAATGCGCTGGCCGCCAGCGGCAAGGCTCCCGACGCCATTGCCGCCTACAAGCAGATTGCCGGCGAGGACAATGGGGTGGTCGGGTCGGTGGCGCGGCTGCGCGCCGCCTGGGCGCTGGCCGAAAGCGGCACACGCAAGGAACTGGCCGATCTGCTGGCGCCGCTGGACAAGGATGGCAGCGCATGGGCGCCGATGGCGCGCGAAGTGTTGGCCTATGCCGATTTCCGCGCCTTGGACACCAAGGCGGCGCAGACCAAATACCAGGCCCTGTCCCGTGACACGGCGGCGCCAGCAGCGCTGCGCCGTCGCGCGGAAGTGATGGCCGCCTATCTCGCAGGCGGCGGCGCTGCCAGCTTCGGCACCGTGCCGCCCGACGCTGCGCCTGTGGAAACTCCCACTGCCCCGGCAACGGCTGCCCCGCCGAAATGAGCATCGTCCTCGCCCGCCGGATACGCGCCATCGCCGCCGCGTCGTCGCTGCTGCTGTTGAGCGGCTGCATGGTCACCGACGAGATCGGAAGCTGGTTTGCGCCGTCCGGCAAGAAATCCAATCTGCGCGGGGTGCGCATTTCGGTGATGTCGCTGGATGAATCGCTGAAGCCGGACCCGGAGCTGGCGAAGACGCCGCTGCAACTGCCCCCGCCCTATCGCAATACGGAATGGCCGCAGCCGGGCGGCTATGCCTCCAACGCGATGTATCACCTGTCGGCGCGCGGGCGGCTTCGCGAAGCCTGGAATGTCGATGCGGGAAAGGGGTCGGACACCGACTCCCATCTCACCGCCCCGCCGGTCATCGGTGGCAACATGGTGTTCGCGCTGGATTCCGAAGCGCATATCTATGCGTTTCGCAGCAGCGATGGACGCGCCCTGTGGGATAAGCGGCTGGCGCCCAAGAACGGCACCGACTGGCCGACCCTGTGGGGCCTGTTGGGCAAGCGTAATACCATCGATACCACCACCGGCATGGGCGGCGGCGTCGCTTATAATGAAGGCAAGATCTACGTCACCAGCGGCTTCGGCGTCGTGATCGCGATGGAGGCGCGCAGCGGACGGGAATTGTGGCGGCGTGATCTGGGCATTCCCATCATCAACGCACCCGTGGTGAATGGTGGGCGCATCTTCGTCTCCACCCATGACAATCATTTCTACTGCCTGGCCGAAGCTGACGGGCGGCAATTATGGGATCATCAGGGCATCACGGAATCCGCGGGTATCCTGTCCTCCACCAGCGTTGCGGTGTCGGGCGAGTTCGTGGTGGTGCCCTATACATCTGGCGAAGTTTTTGCGCTGCGCGTGCAGAACGGCCAGGTAGCGTGGAGCGAAGTGCTTTCGCGCTCTGGCCGGGTGACGGCGCTTTCCGAACT
>JAFIHO010000409.1 GCA_017849395.1 Hyphomicrobiales bacterium | reverse complement strand
GGTTTAGCCACTCGCGGGCGAGTTTCTGCGCCTGCGCGATCTGGCCGGCGTTCATTTCGGAAGCCATCTGGTTGCGCCACGCCTTGGCCGCATCGATGCCGCGCATCGCCGCCAGGTTGAACCATTTGTGGGCGGCGACGATATCCTGCGCCACGCCCTGGCCGGTCGAATAGGCCAGACCAAGATTATACAAAGCATCGGCACGGCCGCCCTTGGCGTCGCGCTCATACTGAGCAAGAGAATCCACGTCTATGCAGGCCACTCGACCCCTCCATTGCGAATTGCGCTCTTCTGCTTGAAGGCGCGACAGGGGCATGGTGAAGCCGCAGAAACTAAAACGGGGTAAATACGTCTTAGCCCTGATTGCGTACGTAGTTGACGAGCTGCGTGGCCCCGGGCGCAGAAAAACATCGCAAAGAATGTGTGAGCGGGACGTGACCGCTTAAGGGCTCGTTAAGTGCCGGGCGATGCCTGACGGTCGGTCAACGCGCGCGCTGCCCGAACAGATGCTTTCGTTCCGCATCTGTGACCGGGTGGCGACGTTCCTCGCTGACCGCGAAGCCGCGCTTTACGGCGGGGCGGCTGCCGACCCGTTCAACCCAGGCCGCCAGATCGGGAAATTCGTCGAAGGGGACATGCTTCTTCGCCGAAACCGCCCAGGGCCAGGCCGCGATGTCGGCGATGGAATAGGCCCCCGCCAGGAATTTGCGGGTGGCGAGACGCCTGTTCATTACCCCGAACAGGCGGTGAACCTCGTCGGTGTAGCGCTTTTTCGCGTAGGGCAGGTTCTCGGGTGCGTAATTGTTGAAATGGTTCGCCTGTCCCGCCATGGGGCCGAGGCCGCCGACCTGCCAGAACAGCCATTCCTCGACCTGGATGCGGGCGCGTTCGTCCGTCGGGTAGAAGCGGCCATATTTGCGGCCGAGATATTGGAGGATGGCGCCCGATTCGAACACCGAGACCGGCCGTCCGCCGGGACCATCCGGGTCGATGATGGCGGGCATCCGGTTGTTGGGGGAGATTTTCAGGAAGTCGGGGACGAATTGCTCGCCCTTGCCGATGTCCACCAGCCGCACCTCATAGGGAACCTTCAGTTCCTCGAGCGCGATGCTTATCTTCCGCCCGTTGGGGGTGGGCCAGTAGAAAAGCTGGATAGGCCTGGCGGGCTTGGGGGCGGCCTTTGCGGTTTTGGCCTTGCCCCTTAAAACGGGCTTGGCCGCGGTGCCCTTGGACTTTCGCCCGGAAACCGCGGCCTTTGCCTTATTCATCGGATACCTCCTTGAGTGAATGTTCAGGGGGTACCGTGAAGCGTCTAGTTGACGTTCGTCAACCGGACTTACTTCTTCTTCTTGGCGGCCTTCTTCTTGGTCGCCTTCTTCTTGGTGGCCTTCTTGGCCTTCTTCTTCGCAGCCATGTGATCAACTCCTCTATCGTTTGTCCGGGTCCGGCGACTCACGTCGCCCCCAAAACACGAACAATATGAATGACTTGATTTAAAAATTGCAAATCGGCCTTGACATCGGAAAAAGCCGATTTTGCAAGATGTTCACAAAAGCCGCATTTTTAAAGGGTTTTATGCGCTATTCCGTATACGGATAAAAAACCGCGGAAATTGAGCACTCCGGACGCTTGACGCGCATTTTGTGCGAATCACCCCTCGTCGGGGAGATTGAGTCGCTTCTTGAGGGCGGCGTTGACGGCTGCCGGATTCGCTTTTCCACCACTCGCCTTCATCACCTGACCGACGAACCAGGCGGCGAGTTTGGGTTTGAGCTTCACCTCTTCCACCTTGTCGGGGTTCGCGGCGATCACCTGTTCGATGGCGGCGTCGATCGCGCCGGTGTCGGTCACCTGTTTGAGGCCGCGCGCTTCCACGATCCTGCCGCGCGGGTCGCCGGTCTTCTCTTCCCACTCGATATCCAGGACATCCTTGGCGATTTTGCCGGAGATGAGCTGCTCGGCGACCATCTTCACGATCTCGGCATTGGCTTTCGCCGTTACCGGACCTTCGGTGATGGCGAGCCCCGCCTTGTTGAGGCGTCCGAAATATTCATTGTTCAGCCAGTTGGCGGCTGACTTTGCGTCAGCGCCCCCGGCGACCATCGCTTCGAAGTAATCCGCCGTCTCGCGTTCGGCCACCAGCACCGAGGCGTCGTAGGCCGAAAGGCCTGCCTTGATGAAGCGGGCGCGCTTTTCGTCGGGAAGTTCGGGCAGTGTTGCCTTTATGCCATCAACCCAGGCCTGTTCCAGCACCAGCGGCAGCAGATCCGGGTCCGGGAAGTAGCGATAATCATGCGCTTCTTCCTTGGAGCGCATGGAGCGCGTCTCACCCTGGCGCGAGTCGAACAGGCGGGTTTCCTGCTTGATGGTGCCGCCATTCTCGATGATCTCTATCTGGCGGCGCGCTTCATACTCCACCGCCTGGGCGATGAAGCGCATGGAATTGACGTTCTTGATCTCGCAGCGGGTGCCCAGATGCTTGAAGTCCCCCGTCTGCATGAAGCGGTCATAGCCGCCCGCCTTGCAGACCGAGACATTGACGTCCGCGCGCATTGAGCCTTCGTCCATGTTGCCGTCGCAGGTGCCCAGATAGCGCACGATGGCCCGCAATTTTTTCAGGAATGCCGCGGCTTCTTCCGAGGTGCGCATATGCGGCTTGGTCACGATCTCCATCAGCGCGATGCCCGAACGGTTGAGATCGACGAAGCTGTTGTCGGGATGCTGATCGTGCAGGCTCTTGCCCGCATCCTGTTCCAGATGAAGGCGTTCGATGCCGACCCGGACCTGTTCGTCCTTCAGGTCGATGAACACTTCGCCCTCGCCCACGATGGGGCTCTTGTACTCGCTGAGCTGATAGCCGGACGGTAGGTAGGGATAGAAATAATTCTTCCGGTCGAACACGCTGGTCAGGTTGATATGTGCCTTGAGGCCCAGGCCGGTGCGGACCGCCTGCTCCACGCATTTCTCGTTGATGACCGGCAACATGCCCGGCATGCCGGCATCGACGAAGCTGACCTGGCTGTTGGGTTCGGCCCCGAACGTGGTGGACGCGCCGGAGAACAGCTTGGAATTGGACAGGACCTGGGCATGGACTTCCATGCCAATAACAATGTCCCAGTCTCCGGTCTGACCCTTGATCGTCTTGCTTTTTGTTGCTGCCGCGCTCATGCCGCTCTCCACCAGGGGGTGGGTTTCGCCTTGAAATCCGCCGCCACTTCCACCGCTCTTGCGGCGCGCAGAAGCGTGGCTTCATCGAACGCCTTGCCGATCAGTTGCAGACCCAGCGGCAGGCCGGTGGCGGACAGGCCGCCGGGCACCGCGATGCCGGGCAGACCGGCCAGGTTCACCGTGACGGTGAACACGTCATTCAGATACATCGAGACCGGATCGGCGGTCTTCTCGCCCACCTCGAAGGCGGGGCCGGGCGTGGCAGGGGTCAGCAGCACGTCGCACATCTCGAACGCCTGGTCGAAGTCGCGCTTGATGAGGGTCCGCAGCTTCTGTGCCCGGGAATAATAAGCGTCGTAATAGCCCGCCGACAGGACATAGGTGCCGATCAGGATGCGGCGCTGCACTTCCGCGCCGAAGCCCTCGCCCCGGCTTTTCTCGTACAGCTCGGTGATGTCGTGCACGCCGGGAGCGCGGTAGCCGAACTTCACCCCGTCATAGCGGGCGAGATTGGACGAAGACTCGGCCGGCGCCACGATATAATAAGCGGGCAGCGCAGATTTGGTGTGCGGCAACGAGATCTCGACGATCTCGGCGCCGGCGTCCTTGAGCCAGGCGATGCCCTGCTGCCAGAGCGCCTCGATCTCGGCCGGCATACCGTCCATCCGGTACTCGCGCGGAATGCCGATGGTGAGGCCCTTGACGCCGCGCTCGACGGCGGCGGCGAAATCGGGCACCGCGAGTTCGACCGAGG
>JAFIHO010000042.1 GCA_017849395.1 Hyphomicrobiales bacterium | reverse complement strand
CGCGCGAGAAGATCGAAGACATCGAATAGCACTTCAAAACAAATGGGCGCAGCTTGCGCCGCGCCCATCAGAAACAAGCCGAAAATCAGATCAGTTCGCGCTGCCCAGCGGCGTCAGGGTGGCGATGGGGGCCACGTTGCGCGCCACGGCGGGCGGCGGGGTAACGGCGGGCGGCGGGGTGACCTGCTGCATGACGACCGGCTGCGGCACGGCAGCGGCTTTCTTCGCCGAAGCGCCTTCGCCCAGCGGATTGTCGGAGTGGCGGATATTGCCTTCGAAGAAGGCGCCGGATTCCACCGCAAAGGCTTCGTGCAGGATGTCGCCCTGGACCCGGCTGGTGGAGCAGAGCTGCACCTTGCGGGCGCGAATGGTGCCGAACACCTTGCCGCGCACCGTGATGTCCTCGGCATAAATCTCGCCATGGATTTCGGCCTTCTCGCCGATCACCAGACCGGCGCTGCGGATGTCGCCTTCCACGCGGCCATCGATCTGCATATCGCCGCTGGAGGTCAGTGTGCCCTGCACGACCAGGTCGCCGCTGATGATCGACGGCGCGTCGGCGCGCACCGGACGTTTCGCCGGCGTCGGGACCGTGTTCAGGATTTGGGGGGCGGGGGTTTCCTTGGGTTTGCTAGAGAACATGGCGGCCTGCCTCAATGAAATTGTTCGGGTTGCGAACCACGTCGTCGTACCAGACTTCGTAGTGGACATGCGGCCCGGTACTACGTCCGGTTGACCCGACCCGCCCTATCGCGGTTCCGCGGCCTACGTGCGTGCCCGTACGTACTGTGGCGGCAGAAAGGTGACCATATCGTGTATGAATTCCGTTTCCGTGGTCGATTTCCACCATCATTCCGTAACCACCGCGGTTCCCGGCGAAAACCACGGTTCCCGGCGCCGTGGAATGAACCGGCGCGCCCCAGGGCCCGGCCAGGTCAATCCCGGGATGAAACGCCAGACGGCTGGTGAAGGGATCGATGCGCGGTCCGAAGCCGCTTGTGCGGTCGAAAGTCTGAACGCTGACGGGCAGGGCCAGTGGAATGCGGTTCACCGCGCGTGACAATTGGTCAAGGTCGCTGAGGATAGCGGTAGCGCCCAGATAGGCCTGGGTGAATTCCGGATCGGAAATGCCTGCGATCCGGACCTCTGAGATGGGAATTTCCGGTCCGCCCATGCCGCGCGCGGCGATGCGTCCGGCGAACCTGTCCGGGTTCATGCCGGTTTGCCGGATGAGATCGCGCAGATTGCCGACGCCCTGCTGCAGATTGCTTTGCGCGCGAACCAGCAGCGGCGTCTGAGCTTTTTCAACTTTTTCCAGCCGCGCGATCTGTTCAGCCAGCATTTGCAGGCCCGGATGCCGGGCCATTGCCGCTGCGTCGCGTGAAGCGGACGCCGCGCCCGGTGTGAATATCGTCGCCAGCTTTTTCCAGGTCCGCTGCAGGAAACCGGAGCGCGCGGGCCTGGAAGCGCGGGGCTGTGGCGCGTCAGGTCCGGTCATCACGAACAACTGCGAGGAACCGGTCGACTCGTCGGATGTGTCCCGGTTGCCCAGGGTCAGCGGCACTTCCATGCCGACGCTGTCGCCGGCCAGCCCGTCATCGCCTGACCCGAAGGTGAGCGGCGCTCCGCTCCCGCCGCCGAAGTTTGGCACGGGCGCGGCGACCAGCGCCCCGCCGAGCTTGCCCCGCATCTCGGATTCCCGATTGATGAAGCCGGTCAGGACCTTCTGTTTTTTTTCCAGCGCGTCGGCGGTGGACTTGAAACGGCCCTGCGCAGCGACCAGCGCGCCGTTCAATTCGTCATAGGACGTCTGTAATGCGGCGACGCGGTTCTCATATGCCAACCGCATCTGCTGATAGCGATGATCCTTGGCGGCGAGGATCCGATCCTTGAAGATCACGCTGGCGGTAGCGAACACCACCCAGCCGGTGAAGATCAGGCAAAGCCCAGCAAGCGTCGCCTGCAGCGTCGGGGCAAAGGTGAAGAACTGCACCCGGCCCTGGCTGCGGATGTAAATCTGCCGCTCCGGAAAAGTCGCATGGAGCCAAGTCCAGACGCGCCCAAGCCGCGAATCCGTCATTCCGACCGCACCCCAAGGAAGCGTCCAGCGCGCCCCACCGCCACCACCATCATTTGAAACCCGGCCCTGAGGCGCGATCAAGCGGGGTTTTTCCATTTTCCCCCGGACTCTTTTGCGCCCGCGCGCCCGAGGCACGTCTCCGCTCATACCCCGGCGATCTGCCGGCTCACAGCGCCTTGGCCGCTTCCAGCACGGTCTCGACATGGCCGGGCACTTTCACCTTGCGCCAGGCTCCGGCGATAACGCCCTTGGCATCCACCAGGAAGGTGGCCCGCTCCATGCCCATATATTTGCGGCCATACAGGGTCTTCTCGCCCCAAACGCCCCAGTCCTGCGCCATTTTGGTGTCCGGGTCCGAACCCAGCGCGATGCCCAGCTTGTGTTTCTTGCGGAACTTCGCATGGGCTTCGAGGCTGTCCTTGGACACGCCCAGCACGAAAACCCCCAGATTGTTGAATTTCCGGGCAGCAGCCGTGAAATCCAGCGCTTCCTTGGTGCAGCCGGACGTATCGTCCTTGGGATAAAAATAGACGATGTAAGGCTTGCCCTTGAGGCTGGCGCGCGAGACCGGGCCGTCCTTGTCCGTCTCCAGCCGGAAATCCGGCGCCTTGTCCCCGATTTCCAGCGATTTCGCTGCCATTTCATCCCTCCGGAACCTGTTTCCAGCGGTTTAACCCAAACAGGCCGACCAAGGCGAGTATCATGGCACGGGGCCGAAGCAGACGCTCGCGGATCAAACCACAGGATGGCATGCCCTTTTTAAGCCTCAACCCTGTTATAGCGGGGAGCTCCTGCGGACCGGATTCGACTTGAAGCTGCCTTTTTCGAATTATGTGAAGGCTCACCATGTCAGCCGCGCCTGCCTCACGGTCGGCGTGCTGGTTGTGGCCATCACCTTCTTCGTCGTGGGGGCGGCGCTGCGTCTGCTGATCGGGCCGGTGTCGCTGGGGCCGATCAAGGGCACCCTTTCCGAGGCGATACGCCAGGCCCTGCCGGGCATCACGCTGGATTACGACCAGGCTGCGGTGGAATGGAACCGCGACCAGGGCCGGGTCAATCTGGTGGTGCTGGGCGCCCGGATGTTCGACGGCAAGGGCCGGATCGTGGCTCGGGCGCCCAAGGCCGACATCACGCTGGCTGCCGCGCCCTTTCTGAAAGGCGAGTTCGAGATAAGGCGCATCACCCTGGTTGGGGTGCAGCTGACTCTGGTTCGGATGCAGTCCGGCAAGCTGCGTCTGGGCATGGAGAAGGCCGGAGAGGATGACGACATCATCGCCCGCCTCACCGATGTCATCAATACGCGCAGCGGCGACAGCTCCGCGCTGGAAAGCTTCGCGGTGCGCGATGCGCGCCTTGCCATCAAGGATGAACCGTCCGGCCTGTTCATCGACGCGCCGCGCGCCGCGCTGATGATCCGTTCGCGCCAGAACGGGACCGCCGCGGAGTTCGACGCGGATGTCGAGATTTCCGGCCGGCGCGCCCATCTGGCGACCGAACTCGTCATGCCGCCCCGGAACGGGCCTGTCTCCGGTACCCTGACCTTCAAGGGGCTGGACCTGCGAGCGCTGGCCGCCAATTCGCCCCAGTTCGCGTCCCTGAAGGATGTCGCTCTGGTCACCGATCTCACTACCCATTTCGCCATGTCCGCCAATGGCAGCATCGCGCGCATCGGATTCGATTTCCGCGCGAATGGCGAAGTGCCGCTGGCGGCGCTGAAGCGCAAGATCCTGCATGTGAACCAGGTGCGGCTTGCGGGAAGTTACGATGGCGGCCCGCATCGTCTGAGCCTGGACAATGCCAGCCTGGACGCGCGCGAGGCGCATATGGAGGGCAAGGGAAAGGCCGACCTGCTGCTGGATGCGGCGGGCGAGGTGGAGCAGATCCGCGCCGACATGCTGTTCGGCCGCACGGTGCTGAACGATCAGGGCCTGTTCGCCGCGCCGGTTACTTTCGATCAGGTGTCGCTGGCGGGCGACTATTTCCTTGCACTCCGGCGCTTCGACATGACGCGTTTCCGCATTACAGCGCCATCCTTCCGGCTGGAAACCACGGGCAGCCTTACCCTGCCGGACAAGGCCACGCCCGAACTTGCTCCAGGTCTTAAGTTGAACGGACGCATCGAAGCCATGCCCGTGCGCACCCTGATGCGCTATTGGCCGTTGCCAGTTGCGCCCGGCGCGCGCGAATGGATGGATGGCAACGTGTTTTCCGGCACGCTGGGGCCGCTTGTGGTGCAGGCCGATTTCGCGCCCGGGATGCTGGATCAGCCGGTCCTGCCCGAAGACTCGATGAATCTCAGCTTCGAGATGCAGAATGTGGAAGGCAATTATCTTGACGGCCTTACCCGTCTTACCGGCGTGGCGGGCCGGGCGGTTCTGACGGGCGACACGTTCAGAGCCGACTTCACCACGGGCCGCATCGGCAACATCGTGGTGACGTCGGGCAGCGCGGTGATCCCGAACCTGCACGATCACGGCACCACCGGCACTTTCAGCGCCCATGCGGAGGGCGACATGCCGGAGATCATGACCCTGATCGACATGAAGCCGCTGAACTATCCCACACGCTTCGGCATCAATCCGAGGGAGACCGCCGGACGCGCGAGCGCCGACCTGTCCTTCAAGGTGCCGATGCTGAAGGATGTCGCGGTGGACGATATCGGCATCTCGGTACAGGCCAGGGTCAGCGATTTCGGCGTGCTGCTGGGCAGCCACACAAGGCTGAAGGGCGGCGCGGTCACCTTCGATATCGATAATGATCGCCTGCACCAGAATGGCAGTGTGCTGCTGGCGGATTCCCGGCTGATGGTGGACTGGGTCGAGGAGTTCAACACCAAGGACCCGATCACCACGCGCATCGGCGTCAAGGGCATGCTGACCGACGCGGCGCGCGAGATGCTCAATATCAAGCTGGCGAAAATTATTTCCGGCTCAGCGCCGATCACCGCCAGCCTGGCGGGCAGCCGGGGCGCGCTGCGTAGCGCCGATGTCACGGCGGACATGACGCCGCTCACCATCACCGCGCCCATCGTGAATCTCCAGAAGCTGCCCGGCGGCGCGGCGGCGGCGCGGATCGCCGTGAATTTCGGCCCCGGCGCGACGCCGAAGGATGAGACCATCCGCATCACGGGCCCCGCTCTGACCGCGACGGGCACCGTCACTTTCAGTCCCGAAGGCGACCTGGCGCAGCTGAATTTTCCGTCTGTGAAGATGGGCGCGCTGAATGACCTGTCTTTCGTAATGACCCGTTCCGTGTCGGGCGACGATTATGTGCTGCGCGGCCGCTCGCTGGACGGATCGAAGACGGGCCGCGCCCTTGAGGCACCATCGGGCGGCTCCGCCACGCCCGCGCCGCCGCGCGACATGACGCCGGACGGACGCTTTCATGTCAGCGCGCGGCTGGACAAGGTGTCGTTGCGCGGGGGTGTCACCGTCACGCCCTTCAATCTTGACATGAGCGGGTTGGGCGACCGCCCCATCAGCCTGGCTCTGTCCGGCAATCTGTCCAAGACGGCGACTCTGACCGGCAATCTTGAGATGACGCCCAACGGCCGCAAGGTCACGATCACGGCGGGCGATGCAGGACTTTTGGCGCGGGGACTGTTGGGTTTCGAGGGCATGCGCGGTGGGCAGTTGACCCTTGTGTCCAACCTGCCGGGACGCGCCACTGATCTGGTCAATCCCAATGCGATTGGGCCGGACCATCAGGGCCTGTTGACAGTTCGGGAATTCCAGATGGTCAACCAGTCTTTCCTGACGCGGCTGTTCTCCGCCGGCTCGCTCACAGGGTTGGGCGACCTGATGCAGGGTGAGGGTATCTCGATGGACCGGCTGGAGATGCCCTACACTTCCAAGAATGACGTCATCAGCCTGAAGGACGTGCGCGCCATCGGACCCGCCGTCGGCGCGACCGCCGATGGCTATATCGACAAGCCCAAGGGCGTGGTGGCACTGAAAGGTTCGCTGGTCCCCGCCTATGGGCTCAATTCGGTGTTGGGCAATATTCCGCTGCTGGGCGACATTCTCACCTCCAAGAAAGGCGAGGGCATTTTTGGCGTCACCTATTCCATGACCGGCGCCGCCGAGCATCCCGATATCAGCGTCAATCCCTTGTCGGTGCTGACGCCGGGCATATTGCGCCGCCTGTTCGAAGGCCGTATGCCCAATGCCGCCAATGCGCCGACGAACGTCCAGGCCCAGACCCAGCGGTCAACCCCGGCGCCGTAACGGTCTTCGGAAGCCCGTTATGCGGGCTTCACCAGCACATGTTTCTTCTTGCCACTCGAGAGTTTGAGAACCCCGTCGGCATTGAGTGCTGACGCATCGACCGTCAATCGCGCATCGGTGATCGTCACATCATTCAGCTTTAGGCCGTTATTGGCGATCAGCTTGCGGGCTTCCGAATTGGATGACGCAAGGCCCGCTGCGACCGCCAGGTTCAGAACGCCGTCCGGCAATTTCGCGCTGATGGTTGGCAGACCTTCCGCCATAACACCTTCCTCGAAAGCGCGTTTCGCCGTGAGTTCGGCTACGGCGGCGTGGGTAGCGCCGTGCAGAATCTTGGTCGCCTCGGTCGCCAATATCTTCTTGGCTTCGTTCAACTCCGCGCCTTGCAAGGCTTCCAGTTCCGCGATCACCTCCAGCGGCAGTTCGGTGAACAGGCGCAGGAAACGGCCGACATCGCCGTCTTCCGTGTTGCGCCAGAACTGCCAGTAATCATAGGGCGACACGCGGCCGGCGTTCAGCCACACCGCGCCAGCCGCCGTCTTGCCCATCTTGGCGCCCGACGCGGTGGTGATGAGCGGTGTGGTCAGGCCGAAGAATTGCGTATTCTCGACCCGCCGTCACAGTTCGATGCCCGAGACGATGTT
>JAFIHO010000408.1 GCA_017849395.1 Hyphomicrobiales bacterium | reverse complement strand
GGTCCATGCGCGCCTTGTCGGCGGCGCCCAGATTGGCCATCGCGCGCTTGCGGCTGTCGGCCACGGCGGACAGCACGCTCTGCTGCAGCATCACCTGCGGATCGGGTTTCCAGTCGCCCTTGGATGGGTCCTGGAATCCTGGCCCAAACAGGCGGGTATAGAGCGCCAGGGGAGAGGTTTCCGCGGGAAGCGTGTTAGCGCCGCCCAGGCTGGAATAGCTGTGCTTGGGATCGCCGCTGCAGGTTGCGTTGACCGACTTGAAACGGGCGCCGCGCGCGATGACGTCCGCCACCTGCTGGTCGATAGTCTTGGAATCGAACTGGGCGTTCTTGGTCGGCGGGATGCCGGTGGCGCAGGCGGCCACGCCCGACCAGTGCTGATAGTTCGGGTTGTCATCGACCATCACCCGCATGCCGCTGAAGATGTTCATCTTCTTCTTGTAGGGCTCCAGCGGCTTGAGCTGGACCGTCGTTTCATAGTCCAGCCCGGTCTTCTTAGGCACCCACAATTGTGTGGTGAGGCCCAGGCCGAAGAAGAAGGTGTTGAAGCGCGTGGGGACTTTCTGTCCAGTCGCGGCCAGCGCCTGGCCCTTGCTGTCCAGGAAGCAATCCAGGAACGGCACCATCATGGTGGCCAGAGCGCCCTGGCTTGTGCCCCGGAGAATGAATCTGCGATCCAGTTTCATGGTTGCTACTCCTAAGGCGATGCGGTTTTGACATTGCCGGACGATCCGTCCGCAACTGGCACTGCCGAACGGAAGAATTCCGGGCTCATGATGAGGCCCTTGAGCAAGGCGCGCAGACGATAGCCGGATTGCTTGAAAGCCTCGTACCCACCCTTGAACGCCGAAGTCTCCACCTCCTCGCTGTTCAAGCCATTGGCGTAGGCATAGAGCTTGCGCGCGACGCAGGCAGGATATTTCGGATTGTCGTGCAGGAACTTGCCCAGGCCAACCGCGCCCGTGAAGGACTTGCCCTTGATGGTGGCGGACACGTCGATCGGTTGCCCGTTCTCCCGGTCCCGGCGCCCGGCGATGGTGTCGAAACCTTCCAGGGACAGGCCGATGGGATCGATGGCGCTGTGGCAGGACGAGCAGGTCTTGTCCGTGGCATGGGCCATCAGCCTTTCGCGCTTGGTCTTGAGCGGCCCGGTCGTGTCATTGACGGCGCTGAAATCCACATTGTTCGGCGGCGTAGGCGTCGGCTCGCAAAGGAAGATCTCATTCAGCGCCACCCCGCGCTTGGTGGGCGAGCTTTGTCCGGGATGCGAGAACATGGACAGCATGGCGACCTGGGTAACAATGCCGCTGCGGCCAGAATCCTCCGCGAACTCGTATGGCACCCATTCCTGGTCGAACGAAAAGTCCACGTCATAGATCGCGGCCAGGCTGCGGTTAATGAAGGTGCGGCGCGTGGTCATCAAGTCGCGCATGTCGCCATCCTCATGCACGGACAGCGTTATCAGGGTGCGCAGCGCCTCTTCCTTGGCCGACGGCGCCATGGCGCCCGCCCATTTCGGATACAGCAGCGGGTCCTTGGATACCGAATCGAAATTATCCAGCATCAGCATGTCGGAGAAGAAGGCGCGCATGCCATTGTCCAGCCGGGGCGACGCCAAGAGGCGATCAACCTGCTTTTCCAGACCCGTGGGCGTGTTGAGTTCGCCGACCTCGGCCGCATGAAGCAACTCGCTGTCCGGCGTGGTGCCCCACATCAGATAGCTGAGGCGGGTGGCGCGGCTATAGGGTTCCAGCGTCAAGCCGGTTCCGCCGGCGGGTACCGCGATTTCCTTGCGGAACAGGAAGTCCGGCGACATCAGCAATGCGGTCAGACCGTAGCGCAGGCCGGTATAGAAATCGCCGGTCTTTTTGGTCATGACGTTGGCGAGGCTCACCTGCGCCTTAAGTTCATCAGCCGACAGAGGGCGCCGGTACAGCATCAGCCCGTAATGGCGAAAGAAGTCTCCCGAGCAAACATCGTCAGGAGCCGAGGGAGATTTGGGCGTGCAGGAGATGAGCTTGTCGCGGAACTTCTCGCCAGTGACCTGCACGGCAATATTGTCAGCCATCTTGGAGAGTGAGCTAAAGCCAGCGGGCGTTATGGAAAGAACGCTGGTGCTGGCGGCAACCAACCCGCCCATCCGGACGCCTGGCTCGAACATGCCTTGAACGACAATTTCCTTGCCGAAAACATCCGAGATGGAATTGCGGTACTCCGGTTCGGTCAATCGACGAAGCCCGACTGTCTGTTCGCTGCCCGCAGCCCAAACCGCCACGCCACCAGACATGGCGCAGACCAAAGCAGCGGTGATTATCAGCGTTACCCTGTTGCGCATGCTCTACTCCCGTTATGCGCCGTGCCGGTTTTTCTTACTATCCGGTCACCTTCGCATAGTAGGCAGCACGGGGGAATTTGGCAAGCCTTGAACAATATGTGGAAGAGTGTTTCACTAATTGAGAGGTTGCACAAAACAACCCGAGAAGAACAAGGCGTTCGCACAAGCGAGACGCCAAAACAGGAGGGGAACCATGACATTTTTTGTGAGAAATGTTGCTGCGCGCACGGATCGCGGACGCGGCGCTTTGAAGGTACTGAAAGCAGCCGCGCTGATGACAACGGTGTCTCCCGCGATGGTAGGTGCCGCCTATGCGCAGAGCGAAGAAACATTCACGGTCTCGGCATCGCGCATTATCCGTGATGGATTCGAAGCGCCCACGCCGACGCAGGTGCTCGCGAGCGAAGACATCACCGCCCAGGCGCAGCCCAACATCTATTCCGCCGTGATTCAGTTGCCGTCGCTGATGGGAAGTCAGGGCACCCAGAACAATACCGGCGGCACGGGCGGCGGCAATAACGGCCTGTCGTCCTTCTCCATGCGCGGCCTGGGGTCCATCCGCACCCTGACCCTGATCGATGGCCAGAGAATCGTGCCATCGAATGTCATGGGCATTCAGGATGTCAGTGCTCTGCCGCAACTGCTGATCAAGCGGGTTGAAGTCGTGACCGGCGGCGCCTCCGCCTCCTGGGGCTCTGACGCCATCACGGGCGTCGTCAACTTCCTCACAGACACCACGTTTGAAGGCTTCAAGGCCAATGTGCAGAGCGGCATCTCCACCTATGGCGATAACGGCAATGTGCTGGTCCAGATGGCCGCCGGCACGACATTCGCCGGCGGTAAGGGCCATATCGCGCTCTCGGCCGAGTATGATTTCCAGGATGGCGTGGGCATCGGCGACTATGGCGTCGGCAAGGGCCCGGGCGGCCGCACCTGGTTCACCTCAACGGCGCAGTTGCGCAACAGCATCGCAGGCACACCGGCGGGCCAGCCCCAGATTACCGTTGCGGCAAATGCCCAACCTTTCCTGCAAGGCCGATACGGCATCATAACCTCGGGCGCGTTACAAGGCACAGCTTTCGGAGCCGGCGGACAGACGTTCCAGTTCAACTATGGCGTCGGCCCGAACGGCCTGAAAGGGGAGCCGCCGCCCGGCCGCGCGAACAATTCGACATCGGAAGCGATCAACAACTGTTTTTCGCCCTGGTGCATCGGCGGCGACACCAGCGGCGCCTTCGGTGGCGGCATCACCGTCATCAGCCCGCTGAATCGCGCAAACATCTATTCGCGCGTGTCCTATGACGTGTTGCCCAACCTGACAGTCTTCGGGACGGTGAATTTCGGCCAGGCGATCACGTTGAACCGCTCGGTCCGCAACATCCCCATCTTCGGCGGATACACTATCCAGTGCGGCAATGCGCCCGGCGGCGGCAATGCATTCCTCAATGCGAACGGCATCAACCAGGCTTGCATCGACAAGGGCATTACCAGCTTCCGGTTCGGCACCGACAATGGCGCAGTCGATGACGGCGCCACCGTCCACACCTGGCGCACTCAACGCCGTTTCGTTGGGGGGGCCAATGGCAATTTCGACCTGCTCGATACCAACTGGACCTGGAACGCCTATTTCGAATACGGCATCGTGAATTCGCGGATCAAGGTTCGCACCTTCCTCTATCCCTATTTCAATGCTGCGGTGGATGCGATCGCCGGACCGAACGGCACGATCATGTGCCGCTCCGCCGCCGCACGGGCGCAAGGGTGCGTTCCCTACAATGTCTTCGGCGATGTTCCCGTCAGCCAGTCCACCATCGACTGGCTGTATGGCGGCAAGTATGGCGGCACCAGCCAGAACACCAGCCTGAAGGAGGACGCATTCGCCATCAACCTGAACGGCACCCCTTTCTCGACCTGGGCGGGTCCGGTTTCGGTCGCGACCGGCTTCGAACATCGCTATGAGCGCTATACCGTGGTGGGCGATCCGGTCTCCACCGGCGGTCCTGGTTGCAGTGCTCTGAATGATCCGCTGCTCAACTGCAACACCGGCAGCAACTGGTTCAACGGCAACTTCTTCAGCGGCGCGGGCGCCTATGACGTCAATGAGGGCTTCGCCGAAGTCCTGGTACCGCTGCTCAACGACCAGCAATTCGGCAATGTCGATCTGAGCTTGGCGGGCCGCCATGCCCAGTACAGCACCGCCGGC
>JAFIHO010000407.1 GCA_017849395.1 Hyphomicrobiales bacterium | reverse complement strand
GGCCTGACCGGCTGGGCGCAGATCAACTATCCCTATGGCGCCTCGATCGAGGATGCGCGCGCCAAGCTGGAATACGACCTTTACTATATGAAGAATTACAGCGTGCTGCGCGATCTCTCGATCATCCTGCAGACCTTCCGCATCCTGATCTGGCGCGTGGGCGCGCGCTGACGCGCCCCGCGCCCGTCAGGCGGCTTTGCCTTATTCGGTAACGAGCGTCGGGGACAGTGCGCCCTGATCCTGGCTGCGTCCCATGCCTTTGCGCCAGCCCTTTATCTTGGCCTGGCTCAACACCTGCTCGCGCATGACCGACAAAAGGCCGGTCAGGATGAACATGTTGTCGTAATAGGCGAAGCTCAGCGCCGAGCCGCCAAGACAATAGACGAACAGCGAAAGCTGGATCATTCCCGACAGATCATAGGCCCAGCCCAGTTCCGGATTGCCCTTGGAATATTTCCGGATGGTCATGGAGTTGCGGAAGGCGACGAACAGCAGCGCCAGGAAAATGAAGAGGCCGATAAAGCCGTTGTCGCCCAGCGTCTGGAAGAAAATGCTGTGCGCCGCATGGGTTTCCTTGCCCGGCGCATAATGGCTGAAGACCTGTATGGTCTGGCAGCCGTGAAAGCCCGCCCCGAACGGGAAATGATCGACGGCATAGCCCCAGGCCACGCCCCAGGCATCAAGGCGACCCTGGAACGAGCCGTCGGACTGGGCGTCCTGGATGGTGTTGATGCGCGAGAAGTAGTTCTCCGGCATGAACTGCATCGCGGGTATCAGCAGCCCCGCCGCCACCAGCGGATAGAGCCATTTGCGCTTGGCCCGGAACATGGCGAGGACAGCCAGCCCGCCAAGCGCAATGAAGGCGCCGCGCGAATAACTGCCAAGCACGGAGAGAACGCCGAACCCGATTGCGATCAGATAGGCGCGGCTGACCGCCCAGTTGACCGTGTAGAGGCGCAGATAGTTGGCGAGAGGGAGCACCATCAGGATCGCCAGCGCGAGCTGGTTGTTGTCGCCGATGGGGGAGTCCGCGGGGCCCTGCACATGGTTGCCACCGCCATTCATCAGTGTGAACCCGCCGCCCTTCACGCCGTACCAGAGCAGCGACATGGCATCCACCATCACCACGGCATGGATGCGCACCTTGTTGGTCGCCATGGTGGAGATCAGGACGCCCAGCAGCATCACGCGCCAGACCCGGTCCCACATGCGCCAGGACATGTCGGGCTCGACGGCCTGGAAGGTGTTGAAGGTCATCCATAGGAAATAGAGGATGAGCAGCTTGCAGTGGGTGTCCAATGGGGGAAATTTGCGCTCTTTGTCGTTGAGCAGCCAGGAGCCGAGCGTGACCACCGCCACGAGCAGGTTGATCTGGAAAGTGCGCGAGAATCCGAAGGCAAGCTGGTGGGGGACCATCAGCGTGACCCAGGTCCAGAGCAGCACGCCGACATAGGGGAAGCGCACGGTCCAGAACAGGCCGATCAGTACGACGATGGATATGCCTATGTCGCGCATCGGATCCGCTGTCGCGCGCGGGCGAGGGGGCTCATCCGCGCGTCTTCCGCCGGAAGGACCTTTTCTTCGTGGGAGCGGCCGGCGGCGTCACCTTGGGCTTGCCGGTTTTCATTTCCAGCAGGCCGGTGGAGCCGTCATCCTGGCCCGCGCCGTCGTTGCTGATATACCAGTGCATGATCAGCAGCATTGCGATGAGCGCCAAGCCATAGTGCAGACTGTTCAACATGATGACATTCCCGGCCTGAGGCGCGATGCGCGGTCCGTGCAGTTTACTTACAGCTTCAAAGTTGTAAATTCGCTAAAGCTTCCGGGCGCAGGCGGGAAGGGCGGCAGCCGGGCGTTTTTGATTTTTTAATGCGGATTGGCTAAGTCTGCCGCGATTTCGCGCTTGCATCCGGAACCTGGGCCGGGCGGCATCCTGTTCTGGTCCGTATCCGGGTTGAAAAGCTTGCAGACAGTGGGCCAAGACGTTCCTTCTTCCGGCGGCAAGAGCACGGCGGCCCTGGTCACCCGGGGCGCGGCGCTGTTCATGGCGATCCGCTGGGGCGTGCGCGCCATCGGCCTGGTTTCCACAATGGTTCTGGCGCGGCTTCTGGTGCCAGCCGATTTCGGTCTGGTGGCCATTGCCACCAGCCTGATCGCCATCCTGAACACGGTCACGGAACTGGGCGCGCGGTCCGCGACCATCCGGCAGGAAAAGGTCAGCCAGGAATTCCTGGATACGGTTCTCACCCTGCAATTGCTGCGCGGCCTTGTCATCGCGGCGCTTGTTCTGACGTCCAGCCTGGTGCTGCCGGGCATGATGAAAGACGCCAGGCTGGGCATGGTGTTGCTCTGTCTGGCTCTGGAGCCGCTGATCTCCGCGTTCGTCAATCCGCGCATGGCGCTGTTCGAGGGCAAGCTGAATTTCGGGCCCGAGGCGATCCTGCAGATCTCGGCGAAGATTCTCAGCACGGTTCTGACCATCGCCATCGCGCTATGGCAGCGCAGCTACTGGGCGTTGATCGCGGGGACGCTGATCGCTAGCTCCGCCAAGGTTCTGATCAGTTCTGCGCTGGCGCCCGCCTGGCCGCGCGTCGGCCTGTCCGCGTGGGGGGAATTGTTCCGCTTTTCGGGCTGGGTCACGCTGGCGTCGCTGTTCGACAGTCTTGCCAGCGGGTTTGACCAGTTGATCGTCGGCGGCTTTCTCAATGTGCGCACCGCGGGCCTATATAATGTCGGCGCGGCGTTGGCGGCGATGCCGCTTTATGAATTCCTTCCCGTGGTCAACCGGGCGCTGATGCCGGGGTTGGTGAAGTTCAAGCATGACGTGAACAAGATGCGGCAGGTGTCGCTGGACGTGACCGGCTTCCTGGCGGGACTGAGCCTGCCCGTGGGGGTAGGCTTCTGTTTCGTCGCGCCGGAGTTTGTGCATCTGTTCTATGGCGACAAATGGAACGAGGCCGTGCCCATCGTCCAGGTCCTGTCGGTAGGCGCGGCGCTGGGATCGATCGGCGGGGCCGTCGCCACCGCGACCGCGCTTGCCCTGGGGCGCACCGACCTGATGTTCCAGCGCGCGCTCTATACCGTGCTGTTGCGGGTCCCGCCTTTCATCCTTGGCATATGGATGTACGGACTGCCCGGCGCGTTCGCCGGCTATTTCATGGGTTCGCTGGCGGTGATGCTGTCGAACATGATGATCCTGCACCGCACTTTGTCCCTGGGTTATGGGAAGCTCGCGGGCCAGATGGTTCGTCCGGTCGTCTGTGTCGCGGTCATGGCGCTGGCGCTTTATATGGCGCAGGCATGGCTGCCGCAGGCGAGCGCGGGTGCGGGTGCTGCCGCTGCCGCGCTGGGGATGAAGATCGTGATCGGCATCGCGGCCTGTGGCGCGGCGCGGCTGGCATTCAGCAAGATCAGCGGCAGGCGCGAATTGCTGGATATCAAGACCGACGAAGCGCTGGAGGCTGCCGCGGCGAAGCTGCGCGCCATGTCGGTGTTTTCGTCCGGCAAGGCGTCGCCCTGAGGGCCGTCAGAGCGGTATGGACCGCTTCGCCAGGATGATCGCGATATTCCCCGCGATCAGGATCACCGCTCCTGTCACAGCAACCGTGGCTATCGGCGCCTGAAGCATCCGCCAGAGATAGTCGGTCAGCAGGATCGTCACGGTCGAGAACAGGACCGCCGACACGACCGGCCAGGCAATGCGTCCATTTTTCATCAGCTTGGACATCTTACTGTTCCGAAATGGCGGTTGCGCCGGCCTGGACGCGCTCACCCGGTTTCACGCGGAAAACGGGCTTGCCCGGAAATCCCGTTATCACCGTGCTGCCGGCCAGCATCCGTCCGATCCGTTGTCCCTTGGCGATCTTCTGCCCCGGCCATACCCAAATCTTGATCCGGCTGGCCCAGTAGCTGGTCACCAGCCTGACCTGAACGTCGCCGCGATCCGTGGCGATGGTCACCACGCCCTGAACCGGCGCGGCCTTGCCCCGCAGCATCTGCATCTCCAGCAGTTTGTCGGGAGGGGCGAGTTTTTCGAAATAGCTTCCTTCGATGGAGATGTCCTTGACGGTGCCGGCGACCGGCGTGCGCACCACATGCACATCCCAGAAGGAGAGGCCGACCACGAAATAGGTGAGGCCGTCCCTGGTCAGTATGTCCTTCACGATACCGTCGGCGGGAGACACCATGGTTGCCGAAGCCGGAATCTCGCGCTCGGGATCGCGCGCGAAATAATGTGCGAAGTCCTGGTCGAATTGGCCTTCTTCCACCCAGGCGGCGATCTGCGAAGACGGCCAGCGCAGCTTGGGCGGCAGGAACGGCTTGATCACGGGCGAAGGATTGGGGAAATGGCAGGCCAACTGAACCAGCGCATACACGCACAGCATCAGGATGACGACCTGGCCGCAGAAAGTCCGGCGCCCGCTCACGGTACTGAAAACCCCTGTTCCCTGGCCGGTGCCGGATAAGTTACTGCCATCGGCCGACGGCGATGGCAGAATCGATCGGCGGCACGAACCGGCCTTACTCTAATGACGTCCTGGTAAAAAGCTGATTGACGTGGAGGGTCGGCCCCCATAGCGGTCCCAACGCCCCGCGATGCTAGCAGCCAGGTCCGGATTGTCCATCATCGCGATTTGTTTAAGGTTTTTTTGGCGGTTCAAAGGTTAATCTCGGATATGGCTATCTTGGTGACGGGTGGTGCCGGATATATCGGCAGCCACATGACATATGCCCTTGTCGATCGTGGGGAGAAGGTTGTCGTTCTGGACAATCTTTCCACGGGCGTTTTGGGGCTGGTCAGTCCCGAAGCCAGGTTCGTTGAGGGCACGATCGGCGAGCCCGGTGTGATCGATTCCGTACTGAGCCAGCATGAGATCGAGGCGGTTGTCCATTTCGCCGGGTCCATCGTGGTGCCGGAGTCCGTCGCCAATCCCTCCAAATATTATCGCAACAACACCGCGGCCTCGGCCGCTCTGATCGAGGCCTGTGTCCGGCACGGGGTGCGGAACTTCATCTTCTCCTCCACCGCCGCCGTCTATGGAATGCCGCAAGAGACCGTGGTGCCCGAAGACATTACGCCCGCGCCGATCAATCCCTATGGCCGGTCCAAGCTGATGACCGAGTGGATGCTGCAGGACGTTTCCCATGCGCATGACTTCCGCTTTGTCGCCTTGCGCTATTTCAATGTCGCGGGCGCGGACCCGGCGGGGCGTACCGGGCAATCCACCCCCAATGCGACACACCTGATCAAGCGGGCCTGCCAGACGGCGCTGGGGCACTATCCCTATCTGGAGATCTTCGGCCAGGATTTCGACACGCCGGATGGCACCGGGGTCCGGGACTATATCCATGTGTCGGATCTGGTCGCGGCCCACCTGCTGGCCCTGGATCATTTGCGGGGAGGCGGGGCCTCCAACATCTTCAATGTCGGTTATGGCCAGGGTTTCAGCGTCCGCCAGGTCGTGTCGGCGGTGGAAGCGGTGACCGGTAAACCCGTTCCGGTCCGCGAAAGTCCCCGCCGCCTGGGCGACCCCGGCATGCTGGTAGCGGATTCTTCACGATTGCAGGATCGGCTGAAATGGAAACCAGAGCATAACGATCTGAAGGGCATCATACGCACCG
Source organism: Hyphomicrobiales bacterium (assembly GCA_017849395.1). Lineage (GTDB taxonomy): Bacteria > Pseudomonadota > Alphaproteobacteria > Micropepsales > Micropepsaceae > Rhizomicrobium. The sequence continues at coordinate 1,788 of JAFIHO010000407.1, read as the reverse complement.
CGTATGAATGGGAACGGCGACTCAACAGCAGGGTTTAGCCAGTTCCTGGCCCGGGGCATCGGTGCTGCATCACCCTAGGTAAAAATTCCTATCTGCTGGGGATATTCACACTTGGAGGCTCAAATGCCGATTGCTACGGTTGTTCTTAAGCACTTATATTCTCCCAAGATTCCGGCGGGGACCTGGATGGGGAAGGCAAAAATCCGGACGGTAAACGGCATGGTGCCGCTCTGTCTGGCGCTTGCGCTGTGCGTGCCCCTGGCGCCCGCGGCCCAAGCCCAGGCGACGTCTGCTGCCACCGCGGCCACACCCGCGCCGGGCAGCACGGACTATCGCATCGGTCCCGGAGATGGCCTTTCCATCTTTGTATGGCACAGCCCCGAACTGACCGCGGCGGCGACCGTGCGCCCCGACGGCAAGATTTCCATTCCGCTGGTTGAGGACATTGTCTGCGCAGGCAAGACCCCGACCGAACTGGCGCGCTATATCGAGACGCGCCTGGCCAAATACATCACCAATCCGCTGGTGACGGTGACCGTGACAGGGTTCGCGGGCACCTATGACCAGCAGATTCGTATCCTGGGCGAGGCGTCCGAGCCGAAATCCTTCGGCTATCGGGACAATATGACCGTACTGGATGCGATGATCGCGGTGGGCGGGCTGACGCGCTTCGCCTCGGGCAACCGCGCCGTTCTGGTCCGCACCGTGAATGGCAAGCAGACCGAAACCCGGCTGAGACTTTCCGATCTGATCAAGGACGGCGACGTTTCGGCCAATGTTCCTTTGAAGCCGGGCGATATAATCATCATCCCGCAGTCCTATTTCTGATCCGGCGTTCGAACCTCGCACCGCGGCATTCGCAGCGAAATTCGAAGTCAGATCGCAAGATTTGAGTGGATCGAATTCGATGCGTGACAGTCACCGCCACGGCCGCCTTGCTCGCGGGTTGCGCATTGGACTTGTGCCCCTTTGCCTGGGCCTGCCCGGCATGGCGCAGGGCCAGAGCTTCTCCGCGGGGGATCTGGCCACTTCGCGCGCGCCGTCCATGCCGACGGCGCCGGAAGGCTATGGCGAGGGCGGTATCGGCAGTCTGTTGCCCAACCTGTTCGACCAGTTCGGCATCATTGTCGGGGCGAGCGAGCGCTATACCGACAACGCCACCGGCAGCGCGACCGCGGCCCAGTCAAGCTGGATCACGCAGGGCATGCTGGGGGTCAATGCCAGCCGCATCTCGAACCGCTTGAGCCTGTTGCTGAACTACGGGCTTAACGTGAACTATTTCACGAACGGGTTCTCCGGCGGCGATGATGTACTGGTCAACCAGAACCTCAACTCGCTCGCCACCTGGAACGCGGTGGACAACCATCTCCTGGTTCAGGCCCAGGCCTATGCCAGCCCGGTCTACAGGACGCGTCTTGGCAACATACTGCCCCCCGGCCAGGCGCTGCCGCCGGGCGCCAACAACGATCTCACCAACGCCTATGGCTACAACATCCAGCCGGATTTCTACTTCAAGCTGGGTGACTTCCTGCGTTCGGATCTGGTGCCTTCCTATGCCGCCTATTATTTCGACGGCCAGACCGGCGCGGGCGCGGCCCCGCTGGGGACGGGCACGCCCGGCAACAGCTTCGTCAAGAGCGTCACCGAACGGATCTCCAGCGGCGAGTATTTCAATCGCGTGCAATGGGGCGCGATCGCCAGCTATTCCGAAATGACCGGCGGTTTCCAGTCGCTGACCCAGCGTTCCGCCACCGGTGAACTGTCCTATGCCATCGACCATGGTTTCTC
>JAFIHO010000406.1 GCA_017849395.1 Hyphomicrobiales bacterium | reverse complement strand
TCATCCTTTGTTAGGAATGTTGACCCGATTCGGGCCATTTCGTCCCCGTCAAAGCCTCCACGGGAACATTTACACCAGCAACCAATCCGCAACCCCTCTCCGCCATACTGTGCCCCAGGGTCGGAGGATGGCGTTGGGGTACCGGCAGGGGCATCAGGTCCGTATACGGACGGACGAAGCGGCGCGGCTGCTGGAAAGCCTCGATTCCCTGCGCACCGCCATCACCATTTACGAGTCCGATGGCCGGCTGGCCCATGCCAATGCCCACCTGAATTTCCTGTTTCCCTTCTTTCCGCCCGCGGAGACCCTGCTGGGAAAGCCCTATGAGGAGCTGATCCGCATGGAGCTGGCGGGCGGCGCGATCGCACCGGCGATGCTGGCAGGCGGCGAGCAGGCCTTCATCGCCCGCCGCCTGGCGCAACTGCGCGACGATTCCACGCCGCGCGATCTGATCCTGGCCGATCATCGGGTGCTGGAGATCAAATCCCGCCGCGCCGCCAACGGGCAATGCGTGCTGCTATGGACCGATGTGACGGCCGCGCGCGCGCAACATGCGCGTCTTGAGGAAGCCATCGCGCTGACCGGCGACGCTTTCGCCTTCTATGACGCGGACGACCGCTTCATCATGGGCAATGCGCTCTATGCGCAACTGGCGGGCGTCACGCTGGAAAGCATCCAGGGCGAGTCCTATGCGGATGTGGTTCGGCGGGTCGTCAACAGCGGCCAGATTCTGGTCGACGAACCGCCTGAAGACTGGATCGCGCGCCGCCTGCGCGGCCACCAAAGCCCCGCCACGGCGCTGACCATCCGCACGGCGGGCGGTCATGCCTATCTGGTGCGCGACCGCGCGACATCCGATGGCGGCCGCGCGCTGGTCTTCACCGACATCACCGACAAGGACCGCGCCGAGAAGGCGCTGGCCGAACAGGTTCAGGCCCTGGCCCGCACCCGCAGCGCGCTCGACGCTTCGCGCGCCCGCGCCGAGCAGCAGACATCCTATCTCGCCGACCTGACCCGCCGCCTGGACCAGGCCAGCGCCAAGGCCAACAGCGCCAAGACCACGCTGTTGCGCACCATGAGCCATGAGCTGAAGACCCCGCTCAATGCCATACTGGGTTTTTCCGACCTGATGGCCAGCCTGGCGGGCAAATTGACGCCGGATCAGATCCGCGAATATTCCGGCCTGATCCATCAGGGCGGCAACAATCTGCTGCGCATGATCAACCAGATCATGGACCTCACCAAGATCTCCGCGGGCCGCTATGAACTGCACCGCACCACCGCCGATGCCGGGAATCTTCTGTGGCAGGCGCGCGAGAGCTTCCTTGCGCGCGCCGAGTCCAAGGCCATCACCATCGATACCGATGCCTGCCCCGCCGGACACGGGATCGACGCCGATGAGGCTGTGTTCACCGGAATGCTGCACAATCTGCTCGACAATGCCGTTACATACACGCCGCATGGCGGGCTGATACGCCTGTCGGTGGAGCTGCTGCGGCCGGGGCGCGTCGCCATCCGCATCGAGGATAACGGTCCGGGCGTCGCGCCGGACGATCTGATGCGCATTCAGGAGCCGTTCGAACATGCCGGCGCGGCAGGCGAACATGCCAAGGGCGCGGGCCTGGGCCTTACGCTGGTCAAGGCTTTCGCGGAGCTGCATGACGGCGAATTGCTGCTTGCGAGCGAGCCGGGCCAAGGCTTTTGCGCCACCATCCTGATGCCTGCCGCGGCCTGAACCTCCGGTAGAAGAGACTCATGAAATTTTGTTGGGCCGGGAACGCTGGCGCTCCTGCCGGACTGAGTCTCGTTGCGCGGATTCGCTGTCAGGCTAGTTGCAAATTTAAGGAAAATTTTCAGCGGGCTGAAAAGCGGGACCGCGCATGGTTCGCGGGTGGGCATACAGCAAGCGAAAGCACTGCCTTGATTTTCCGGGCCGCGTTTGTCATCGGACTGATTTATGTGCTGACGCCGCATGAGCCGGACCTCGGCCTGGGCCGTCCCGGCACGCGGCTTCCGTCCGCGTCCGATTCCCTTCTTCCGCATCTTGGATTTCTGGAGGAAGCGCCATCGCAGCCCGGCGACGGCCGCCGCGGTCTTGCCGACATCAAGGCCGAGATCAGAGCCGCCATTCGGGCGCGCGATGGCGCACATTCCTGATTACACGGCCTCCCCCGCCTGTTCTTCGTTGCGCCAGGCGCGGATTCCCGACTTCTGCGCCGTGACATCCAGTCCGTAATGGGCCGCCAGCCGGTCGAGCGCGATCTTCAGCACCACCCGCCCGGACCGCTTTGACCAGCCGCGCCTGTCCTCGGCGCCTTCCAGCGGCAGCAGATGGCAGCAGACGTCGAACAGAAGGTCGGACAGGCCCGGCCCCACCGCCGTCAGCGCGCGGTTGAAGCGCTGCCGCGCCGCCAGCGCGATGTCGCTCAGATTGTCCTGCGCGCCGCCCCCGGACATGACCGGCGCCGTCAGGTCCACGCCCATGCGCGGCGTGAGCTGGCCCAGGGTGAAATCCCGGCGCAGCTTTTCGCCCGCCGCGAATTGCAGTGCATCGACAAGGCCGCGGAATTTCAGCCGCGCCAGCGGAGATTCCGCCCGGTTGATGCGCACCACCGCATGCGCGTCTCCGCCCGTTTCCGGCTCGATGCCGGATTTTTCCATCAACCGGTGCTGGCCCGCGAAACACTACTCGCCGCCCAGGCTGCGGGCCCGGAAATCCAGCCCCGCCTGCGCGATCACATAGCGGCCCGGCCCGTCGTCCGCGATCCAGTTGCGGGTCAGGAATGCGGCCACCACCTCGCCCGCCACGATCACCCGCGACGCCGTCAGCCCCGCCGGGCCGCGCGTCACCGCAAAGCGCCCCGCGCCCCGTGCCATCAGCAATTGGCGGGGCCCGGCCAGACGGCGCAGCACCCGCCGCGCCTCCTGCTGAAGCTGCTGCTCGCTTATCGTCATGCCTCGGCCCTCCCCGCCGCGCGCTTCAGCAGGCCTTCCATCCAGCGCAGGGTGGAATCGAATTCGGCGCTGCCCTCGCGCATCCCGTCGATGACATGGCAGGCATGGAGCACGGTGGAACGGTCGCGGCGAAATTCGGCGGCCAGCTGCTGCTTGCTCAATCCGAACACGTTGCGGGCCAGGTGGATGGCGATCTGCCGGGCCCGCGCCACACGGGGGCGGCCCCGCGTGGGTTTGCGCATTTCCTCAAGCGGAACGCCGTACACCTGCGCCGCCACGAACAGCGCCAGATTGGCGCGCTGGGCGATAATGAAAAATGTCGGATCGTGCATGTTTCCCATTTTCTTGACCCCTGTCCTGTTTTTACACTGATACTCTAGCGAACAAGGATAATTGTCCTATAGCCCGAACAGGGGGCGGATAGGCATTTCGCCTTTTGATTGTCGGCGGCGGGAAGAATTTGTTGATCGAAAAGGGGGTTAGCTATCTAAAATAAATCTATCTTGACTGGGGATAGGCAAATTTACGGCGTTCACGTGAACTACCAAGCCGAGAAGCTCTCGCTCATTTAATCAACTAAAAGTTGTGGGACTAAAGTCCATGACCGGCTAGGGGCTGCGGTCAGCGCTGGGCCGGATCGGACTTGACGGCCAGGGTGACTTTGCGGGGCTGGCGGACCCGGCGTTCCAGGCCCTCAAACGCCGCGCGGGGTGTGCGCCGGTCGGGGCCGAAAAAATTCGGGGTCGAGATGAAAGCCTTGGGCCGCGCCAGCGCCGTGCCCAGCTTGTCGATGACGGTCTGGGCGCTGATGGGGCTGGTCAGCACGTCGGTCACGCCATCGTCCCGCGCCCGCTCCACATCGCCCCGGCAGGCACGCTCATGCACCAGGAAAAGCGGGATCATGCGGTTGGCCGCCGTCCGGCTGGCGCGTGCCGCCGCGGGAAAAGGACGGCCATCCACCGCAACGCCCGCGCCGCAGAACACGGCATCGAAACGCTCGCGGGACAGAAGGGTCAGCGCCTGGCGGGCGTCGTCCAGCGCCACGACATGGCCGATCCCGGCAATGCCCAGCACCGTGCGCAATGTCGGCATGCCATTGCGGCCTTCGCTGACCAGCAACACACGCAGTTTCAGAAAATCCGGCGCGCTCAAATCCGTGATCCCGGCAATCCGCCACAATATTGCCCGGCCGGCCTGAATTCGGGGTAAAAGCAGCCATGCGCCCCCTCGGAAAATCTGTATCCCTGCGTACCCTGGCCGTGGTTTGCCTTCTGCTGCCGCTGGCGGGTTGCGCCCTGTTCGACAGCAAGCAGAACCGCGCCATGCGCCGTCTACCGGAATATCGCGAAGGCTATAATGACGGCTGCATCAGCGCGCAGGAGCCCGACGCCAATATGCGCGATCCCGCCCCGGCGCGGCGCGACGAGCAGATGTATGACGGCAATCGCGCCTATCGCTATGGCTGGAACACCGGCTTCGGCGCCTGCCGCGCCCGATATGCCCAGCCGCAGGATGCCAGCCGCCCGGAGGGCACGCCCGGCCCCAAGGCCATCCTGGGCGGCGGCGGCCTGCCCTGACCGGGCATGATCCGCCTGCGGATCGTCATCGGCCCGTCACGGGAATTTTACCAGCGGTTAACGGATTTGCGCCCAGGATTGCGTTATAGTCCGTGTAAGGTCTTGACGGAGCCTTCGCGCATGTTGGGACATCTCGTATCCACCGGTCACGCCGCCTCCTCCGATCTGGAGACGCGGCCCGCTCCCGTCCGCACCCGCACAGAGCCCGCGCGCGACCGCCCGCAGGGCTGGTTCGGCCGCCTGTTCGCGCAGATCTTCCGCCGCTAGGCGGCGAAAGTGCCTTGGGGGCCGGGGGCCTGCGAGGCCAGCTGGGCGTCGATGGACACGATGCTCTGCCGCAATTCCTGCAGCGAGTCCTCGATGTCGATCTTCTGGCGTTCCAGCACGGCGATGCGCTCGGAGAATTTGCGCCGCGCTTCCACCATCTGTGCGGCGCTGCCGCCCGGGCCGTCATACAGATCGAGCAATTCGCGCAGTTCCGCGAGGCTGAAGCCCACGCGCCGTCCCCGCAGGATCAACACGATGCGGGCGCGGTCTCGGGCCGAATAGAGCCGGGTCTGGCCGCGCCGCGACGGCGCTATCAGCCCCTCCTCCTCGTAAAACCGCAATGCTCGCGCAGTAACCGCGAATTCCTTGGTCAGTTGCCGGATAGTGAAGGTGCGAGACATCAGACCCCCCGGTCCCACGATTCCCTGGATAATTATTCTATTATCTCAGACAAGGATGCTCCCGGGGGCACGGGTGCGTCAAGTTGGAAAATCTGTTCTGTAAGCCGAACGAACTGAACCCCGCCGCCGCATCCTCTCAAGAACTTCCGCATGCAGATTAGAATTACCACAGACTGACGTGGCCAGGGCGCGAGCTGCGCGGCCGCCGAAGCGGATCGCTCCCATCGCCAGCCCCGTGTCGAGGCAGGTTGGACGGGGAGCGATTTCACTTCGTGGATCGGCGCTGACGCCGCCGTCAGGTTATTCCGCCGCGGCGCGGACGGCCCGGTCTTCCTTGCCCAGATTTGCGGACGCGAAATCCCAGTTCAGAATCCGGCCGAGCACGGCCTCCAGATATTTGGGCCGCGCATTCTGATAGTCGAGATAATAGGCGTGCTCCCAGACATCCACGGTGAGCAGGCAGTTGGTCCCCTTGGCCATCGGGGTTTCGGCATTCGGAGTCTTCTCGACCGACAATGTGCCGTTCTTCGACACCAGCCAGGCCCAGCCGGAGCCGAACTGGTCCTTGCCCGCTTCGGCAAGCTTGGCGATCAGCGCATCGACGCCGCCGAAATCGCGCGCGATGGCGCTCGACAATTTGGCGTCAGGCTGCGTCTTGGCCGGCGTCAGGCTGCGCCAATAGAAATCGTGATTCCAGACCTGGCCCGCATTGTTGAAAATCTTCTTTTCCGCCGCGTCCTTCGCATCGCCGGTCGCCTGCACGATCTGCTCCAGCTTCATGTCGGCGAATTTCGTGCCTTCGACCAGCTTGTTGAGCGTGTCCACATAGGTCTGGTGATGCTTGTGATAGTGGAAGGATAGCGTTTTCGCGGAGATCACGGGCTCCAGCGCATCTTCATCCCAAGGAAGCGGTGCAAGTTTGAAGGGCGCGGCCATGTGTTAAGACTCCTTGACGAAAATTTGAAAAGGCGGTGTCCCGGTAACGCGAGTTACGCGAGAACGATCCAACGCTGCACTGCGATATGGCACGATTTTCACCACACGCAAGAGGCCGCGAAAATTTATGACTCTTCGTGATGTGTGTAACCCGATTGTCACTCGACATTCTTACTGCCATCGCACAAATATTGGACACGCGGGGTGGAAAAACTGACAGCACCGGAGGCACGGCAATGCCCGCATACGAAATCCACTATCTGAACGATGCCGGAGAACTCGCTTACAAATTCACCGCCGATGTTGACAGCGATGGCCGCGCCAAGGTGCTGGCCCACGCGATGAAGCTGCCCAGCGCCAAGCGCATCGAAGTGTGGAACGGCGCCGAGCTTGTCTATGCCCGCCCCGCGCTGGTCATGGAATTGCGCGCGGGCTAGATCAGTCCTTCGCTCTTTACCCAATCCAGCGTCTTGTCCAGTGCGCGGGAGAATCGTGCGAACAATTCGTCGATCTCCGCTTCGCTGATCACCAGCGGCGGACACAGCGCGATACGATCCGACAGAAGCGGGCGCACGATCAGACCTTCCGCCTCGCAATATTGGCCGCAGCGGAAGCCGACCGTCTTCGCCGGATCGAAATTCTTTCTGGTCTTCTTGTCGGCCACCAGCTCGATGCCGCCGATCAGGCCGACGCCCGCCGCTTCGCCGACCAGGGGATGATCCGCCAGCGCCTTCAGCCGCGCGTTGAAATGCGGCGCGACCTTCTTCACATGCCCCATCGTGTCGCGACGCTGGTACAACTCGATGGTCTTCCGCGCCACCGCCGCGGCAACCGGATGGGCGCTGTAAGTGAAGGCGTGCCACAGCCCGCCGATGCGGGTGGCTTCCTGTTCGATGATGTCGGTCAGTTCGGGCGACAGCAGCACCGCGCTTATCGGCACATAGGCCGATGACAGCGCCTTGGCGATGGACATGGAGTCCGGCTGGAAATCATAGGTCTGGCAGCCGAACCATTCGCCCGTGCGGCCGAAGCCGCAGATCACTTCGTCATCCACCAGCGCGATGCCATGCCGGTCCAGCACGGGGCGTATCGCCTGGAAATAGCCTTGCGGCGGAAGGATCGCGCCGCCCGCGCCCATCACCGGCTCGGCGAACGTGGCGGCGATGGTGTCCGGCCCTTCGCGCAGGATCGTGGCCTCCAGATCGGCGGCAAGGCGCGCGGAATATTCCAGCTCGCTCTCGCCGGGCCGCGCATTGCGATAATAGTGCGGACATTCCACCCGCACGGTGAAATCGAACGGCAGGTCGAAGCTTTTGTGAAAGGCGTCCAGCCCGGTCAGGCTGGCGCTGGCCAACGTCACGCCGTGATAGGCCTTGGTGCGGGCGATGATCTTCTTGCGCTTGGTGCCGCGCGCATTGGCGGCGTACCAGGCGAACTTGATCTGACTGTCATTGGCCTCAGACCCCGAATTGGCGAAGAACACCTTGCCGGTCGGAAAAGGCGAAATCTCCTTCAGCTTTTCGGCCAGGGCGATGCCCGGCTCATGGCTTTTGCCGGCGAAGATATGGGCGAAGCTGAGTTTGCGGATCTGCTCCGCCGCCGTTTCGGCCAATTCCTCCTCGCCCCAGCCCAGTGCGGTGCACCAAAGACCGCTCATCGCCTCCAGATAATCCTTGCCGTTGGCGTCATAGACGAACACGCCGCGCCCGCGCTCCATGATGCGGGGGCCGGTCTCGCGCAGGATGGTCAGGTTGGTGAAGGGATGCAGAAGACTCTGCATGTCGCGGGTCTGGGAATTGGAGAGGGTCATCGGCCACCTTTGTCGCGAGCGGAGCCTAACGCGTTGCTCGCACTCCGCTCAATTCATAAGATGCCCGGAAAATGGAGAGGAGCCATGCGCGGATTGATGCAGGACTGGCCTTTGCTGGTTCACAAGATCATCGATCATGCCGCGCTCTATCATGGCGACCGCGAGGTGGTGACGCGCTCGATTGAAGGCCCGATTGTCCGTACGACTTACCGCCAGATCGCCGCCCGAGCGCGCCGCCTGGCCGGGGCGCTCGATGCCCGCGGCTTTGCGCTGGGCGACCGCATCGCCACCCTGGCCTGGAATAGCTGGCGGCATCTGGAATGCTGGTATGGCATCGCCGGGATCGGGGCGATCTATCACACCCTCAATCCGCGCCTGCATCCCGAACAGATCGCCTGGATCGCGGGCCATGCGCAAGACCGCGCCCTGTTTTTCGATATCAGCTTCACGTCGCTGGTGGAGAAGATCGCGCCCAGCCTGCCCCATGTCGAACTGTTCGTGGCGCTGACCGACCGGGCGCATCTGCCCGCCGCCAATATCCCCAACCTTGTCGCCTATGAAGATCTGCTCGCGGAAGGCGATGGGACATTCGCCTGGAAACAGTTCGACGAGAACACCGCCTGCGGACTTTGCTACACATCGGGGACCACCGGCAATCCCAAGGGCGGTCTCGACACGCATCGCTCCAACATGCTGCGCGCCATGATGATCGCACAGGTGGACGCGATGAATATTTCCTGCAGGGATTCGATCCTTGCCGTGGTGCCGATGTTCCACGCCAATTCCTGGGCGCTGGGCTTCGCCGCGCCGATGATCGGGGCAAAGCTGGTGATGCCGGGCGCGAAGCTGGACGGTGCCTCCATTTGCGAACTGATCGAGAGCGAAAAGACGACCATCAGCGCGGGCGTTCCAACCGTATGGTTCGGCATGCTCCAGCATCTGGTGGAAAGCGGCAAACAGGTTCGCCACATGAAGCGCATCGTGATCGGCGGGGCGGCCGCGCCGCGCTCGATGATCCAGAAGATCGAAACCGAGCTTGGGATCGAGGTGGCGCATTCCTGGGGCATGACCGAGATGAGCCCGGTCGGCACCATCGGCACCCTGACGGCGAAACTGACCGAACTGCCTTACCCCGAACAGCTCGACTACAAGGCCAAGCAGGGACGCGCGCTGTTCGGTGTCGAGATGAAAGTCACCGACGACCAGAACCGCGAACTGCCGCGCGACGGGATCACCTTCGGCCGCCTGAAGGTGCGCGGCCCCGCCATCGCAAGTTCCTATTTCCGCGACGAGGGCCTGGCGTCCTTCGATGACGATGGCTGGTTCGATACGGGCGATGTCGCCACCCTGGATGCGGAAGGCTATATGAGCATCGTCGACCGCTCCAAGGATGTCATCAAGTCGGGTGGGGAATGGATTTCCAGCGTGCAGATCGAAAATCTGGCGGTGGGTCATCCATCCGTGGCGGAAGCGGCGGTGATCGGCATCGCCCATCCCAAATGGAACGAGCGCCCCCTGCTGGTTGTGGCGCTGAAGCCCGGACACGACTGCTGCGCGGAGGATATGCTGGGCTTCCTGTCGGGCAAGATCGCCAAATGGTGGATGCCCGACGCGGTGGCCTTTGTGGACGAGATACCGCATACCGCCACGGGCAAAATCCAGAAAACGGAATTGCGCGCCCGCTTCGCCGACTTTAGGTTGCCGAACTAGGGAATCCTCATCCTGAGCCTGTCGAAGGACGGGACCTCACAGCCACCCCGGACCCATGCAGTTCCAGATTCTCGCCGCGCGGATATCCTTCGCTGCCTTCCTTGTCGGCGCGGCCATCGCGCTGACGGCGGTGGCGGGCGTGCGGCTTGGCCTGTTCGCCTATGCGACCGGCTTCGAACTCATGTATCCCGCCGTGTTCGTGGGCTTCATCGCTTTCCTGGCGGGCGCGGCCTTCTGCTACACCGCGTTCCAGCGCAATGAGGGCGACGCCAAGCGCATCGGCCTGGCGGGCTTTCTGGGTTCCATACTGCTGCTCTATCCGCCCGTCACCACCCAGGTGCGCGGGCTGTTCTATCCGCCGATCAACGATGCCGCGACCGACTCCGGCGATCCGCCGCGCTTCGTGACGCTGGCGAAACTGCGCAAGCCCGGCATGAACCCGCTGGAGTTCGACAGCCAGAAGACGATCCGGTTCCGCGGCGAGGAGATGAGCGTCGCGGTCGCGTTGCATGACTACTACATGGATGTGAACGGGCCCGGCGCCAAACTTGCCAAGCTGATGCCCGGCAACAAGCATCCCGCCGCGACCTTGTTCTGGCGCTGTTTCGCGTCGGCGGCGGGTGTGGGCTGGCACATCGTCGATTACAGCGAAAAGGAAGGCCGTATCGAGGCCACCGACACCAGCTTCTGGTTCGGTCAGGTGGCGGACATCGTGATCCGGATTCGCCCGTCCGGCATCGGGGCGCGCTATGACGTGCGTTCGCAAAGCCGCGAGGGCGCGACCGACAATGGCGAGAATCTGATGCGGCTGAAGGCCTTCATCCGGAAGATGGATTGAGCCGCCACCGTCCATCCTGCCGGATGGCGCGGCCTTCCTTTTGCAGCTTCAGAAGATGCGCCGTCAGCGAGAGGGCCGCCGCCGGATGGAGCGCCCTGTCCAGCCCGCGATAGACGGACGGCACCATCGCTTCGGGCGTTTCGATCCCCTGCACCAGGCATTCGATCACCTGCGCCTCGCGGTTGCGGCGATGTTCCAGATATTCCGCGATGAAGGGCTTCGGATCACGGATCGGCGAGCCATGGGTGGGATAGAGAATGCGGTCGTCGCGCGCCAGCAGCTTTTCCAGACTGGCCATGTAATCGCCCATGTCGCCATCGGGCGGCGTGATGACACTGGTGGACCAGCCCATCACATGATCGCCGCAGAACAGCGCCGCTTCCTCCTCCAGCGCGAAGCACAAATGATTGGAGATATGTCCCGGCGTATGGATCGCGGCGAGGTTAAAGCCTTCGCCCGCGATGCGCTCGCCGTCGCGCAGCCGCACATCCGGTACGAAAGCGCGATCGCC
>JAFIHO010000041.1 GCA_017849395.1 Hyphomicrobiales bacterium | reverse complement strand
GGAATCGCGCAAACCCGAATTCGTACTGATTCACGACGCCGCCCGCCCCCTGGTTTCCCGGCAGGTGGTCCGCAATGTGGTGGCCGCGCTGGAACGCGGGGCCCGCGGCGCGGTCCCGATGGTTGCGGCGGCCGATACGTTGCGGCGGCGGGAGGGCGGCGGCTTCACCCTCGTCCCGCGCGACAATCTTTTCCGCGCGCAGACTCCGCAGGGTTTCCGCTTCGACGATATATTGGCGGCGCATCGCGCCCATGCGGCGGCTTCGGTGACCGATGACATGGCGCTGGCCGAACTGGCGGGCATCGCGGTCGAAATGGTCGAAGGCGACGAGAAGAATTTCAAAGTGACGACCAAAGAGGATTTCCGGATGGCAGAGGCCCTTCTGAACGCGGGCGAGACGCGCAGCGCCATGGGCTATGACGCGCACCGTTTTTCGCCCGGCGACCATGTCTGGCTGTGCGGGGTGAAGGTGCCGCATGATCACACGCTGGAAGGCCATTCCGACGCGGATGCGGGACTTCACGCCCTGACCGACGCGATCCTGGGCTGCATCAGTGCCGGTGATATCGGCCAGCATTTTCCGCCAACCGACGAACGCTGGCGCGGCGCGTCATCGGATCGTTTCCTGGCCCATGCCGCCAGTCTGGTGACGGAAAAGGGCGGCGCGATCCTGCATTGCGACGTGACCCTGATCTGCGAGCGGCCCAAGATCGGGCCGCACCGCGAGGCGATGCGCGCGCGCATCGCGGAGATATTGGGGCTGGAGATGGACCGGATCAGCGTGAAGGCCACCACGACCGAAGGCATGGGCTATACCGGGCGGCGTGAAGGTTTGGCGGCGCAGGCGGTGGCGACGGTGCGTCTGCCATGAAGCTGCGCAGCGCCACCGTGGTCGCTTCGGTGTTCGGCATCGGCTATTTCTCCTTTGCCCAGGGCACCATCATGAGTGCGGTGGCGATGCCGCTGGCCTTTCTCATCATGCTGAAATTCGGCTGGCTGGCGCTGTTCTGCGCCGCGCTGATCGTGTTCAGCCTGGGAATCTTCGCCTGCGCCGAGCATATGCGCGAGACGGGCCGCGACGATCCACCCGAATGCGTGATCGACGAACTGGCGGGGCAATGGTTCGCCTGTGTGTTCGCGCCACTGTCCCTGCCCGCTTTCGCTCTGGCCTTTGTGCTGTTCCGGCTGTTCGACATCTGGAAGCCCTGGCCGGTGTCCTGGGGCGAGACGCTGCCCGGCGGCATGGGCGTGATGGCGGACGATGTGATCGCGGGCGTGATGGCGGGAGCTCTGGTTTTCGCGGCCCATTATTTCCAGTTGTTCCATGTTTTCTGAAGAACTGCTTTCCCTGTCGCGCGAGGCGCTGGCGGCGGCGCGGGCAAAGGGATTCAAGATCGCCACGGCGGAAAGCTGCACCGGCGGGCTGATCGCGGGCCTGCTGACCGAAATCGCGGGATCGTCGGACGTGGTCGATTGCGGCTTCGTCACCTATTCCAACGAGGCGAAGGAACAGATGCTGGGCGTGCCCGCGCGCCTGATCCGCGACCATGGCGCGGTGTCCAAGGAGGTGGCGATGGCGATGGCCATGGGCGCGCTGTTGAAGTCGCGCGCGAATGTCGCCATTGCCGTGACGGGCATTGCCGGGCCCGGCGGCGGGACGGCGCAGAAGCCGGTGGGCCTTGTCTATATCGCGGTGCAGGCGCGGGCCGAGATCGATATTCGCCATCCGGACGAGATCAGCGGCACGGTCATGAAGTGCAATTTCGGCGACATAGGCCGGGACGCGGTGCGGCTTGCGACGGTGCAGGACGCGCTGCGGCTTGTGCTGAAGATGATCTGAGGGCGGCTAGGATCAGGATTCTATTGCCAGTCGACAATATCGGGTCATGGCCCACTTTACGTGGGCCATCCAGGGCAAGCGGCCCGAGCTTCGAGAGTCCTTTTGTGGCCCTTGATGGCCCGGTCCGGCCGGGCCATGACAAGCGGTTTGACGGTCGTCCAGTGAGTAAGGACTTTACCGCGACTGCATCTGGTCGTGCGCGATCGGTTGCAGCGCGTGCGTCTCGCGGGCGGCGAAGCCCATGTCTTCCGCCACGCTTTCCTTGTCCCCCAGTGACAGCGGGTCCTTGCCCGTCACCTTGCCGAACACCATCAGCGCTTCCAGGTAATAGCCGAAGATGCTGGCGTGATAATGGTCATAGGACCACAGATCGATCTTGCCCGCCGCGATGCCGTCATAGGGATTGTCGTCGGCAAAGCCCGTATCGAAGGCGCGGTTCCAGGCCAGGCCTACCGGCACGACACCCGTGACCTTCGCGTCTTTCGCCGCCTGGTAATAGGCGGCGGCGATGTCCCTGCCCATCTGCTGGATTGGCTTGCCATGCCAGGGCTTGCCCTCTGGATAAGTCTGGTCGGCGCGGCTCCAGGTGGCGTCCAGCCAGATCTCCGACTTCGGATTGCGGGCGCGCAGCATGCCGGTCATCTGTTTCGCCGACTGGATCAGCAGCGCGGGATTGCCGGGATTGGCCTGGTCGAGCGTTGAATAGCCGTGCATCACCACCACGTCCCAGGGCTTGTCGATCAGGGCGCGCTTCTCGGCATAGTGGAAATCCATGCCCTTGCCGCCGACTGTCTCGACACTGACCGTATAGTCCAGGCCCGCCTGTTTGGTGAACGCCTTGAACATCGCGGGCACGCCGCCGACCGTCTTTCCGGTCGCGCCCGGGCCGTTGAGGTCGGTCACCGTTTCGGGTTTGTAGTAATGGGCGGGAGAGTTCGCGCCGAAGGTGAAGCTGTTGCCGATGAACAGGATGGTGCGCGGTGCGCCAGCGACAGCGTCTGCGCACGCGGTTGTGGCACTGGCCGTCAGCAGCATGGCGGCGCAGAAAAAGCGTTTCACGAGATCCTCCCAGTCCGTCTGATGCGGGTGGGGGATGATAGCGTCAGGCCGAGGCGCGCGAAAGCGCGGCGGCGCGCGCCTCGAAG
>JAFIHO010000405.1 GCA_017849395.1 Hyphomicrobiales bacterium | reverse complement strand
AGGCTGCGCGCGCCAAGGGCGTTTTGATGACGCGCATCAACTATGAAGTTTCCGGCGATCTGGTCGAGGCCATGATCAAGACCGGGATAAAGACCGGCTTTGGCGACGAATGGGTACGGTTCGGGGGCACCTCGGAACATAGTGTGGATGGCGCGCTTTCCTCACGCACCATGTCGATGACAAGGCCCTATATCGGCGTCAGCCCGCCCTATTATGGCAACCTCACCCAGTCGCCGGAAGAATTCAATCCCTGGGCTGAACGCATGCATCGCTCCGGCATACGCATCAACACCCATTGCAATGGCGAGCCGGCAATCGCCATGGTGTTGAATGCCTTCGAACGGGTATTGAAGCAGCATCCCGTGGCCGATGCGCGGCCCAAACTCACCCATTGCTCGCTACCCAGTGCCGAGCAGATTCGGCGCATAAAGGCCATGAACGCAGTGCCCGCGCTATTCAGCACTTACACTTACTACAACGCCGACAAGTTCAAATATTATGGAGCGGATTTGGCGGAGCATATGATCCCTTACAAGGACCTTATGGCGGCTGGCGTGTACGCCTCTACGGGCTCGGATTTCTACCCTGGCCCATTCGATCCGCGTATGGCGATCCAGGGCATGGTGACCCGCAAGGGCTTCAACGGCCAGACTTGGGGCGCCGCGCAGCGCGTCACCCTGGACCAGGCGATCCGCGCCTCGACTTACAACGGCGCCTACAATACGCACGAAGAAAATATCAAAGGTTCTATCACGCCCGGCAAGCTGGCCGATTATGTCGTTCTGGCCGATGACTGGTATGCTATTGATCCCGACAAGATCAAGGATGTGAAGATCGTGCAGACGGTTGTGGGCGGGGTGGTCCGCTATCAGGCCTGACCGCGTCAGGCGGGCGGATCGAATTCCAGTTTGCGGCGCTGCCGCCCGGCGGGATCGAAGTTTCCAGGCTGCAGCCAGGATTCATAACCGGGTTTCAGGCGCTGCCAGTCCTTGTCGGTCATGGCGAACCAGGCAGTGTCCCGGTTGCGCCCCTTCACTACCATGTGCTGACGGAACACACCTTCAAAATAGAAGCCAAACCGCGTCGCCGCCCGTCGCGACGGCATATTCTGGGTGTCGCATTTCCATTCCAGGCGGCGATAGCCCAGTTTCTCGAACACATGCCGGGCAAATAGATAAAGCGCCTCGGTGGCGACGCGGCTGCGGGCGATGCCTGGTCCCCACAGGATATGTCCCACCTCGATAACGCCGTTAGCGGGGTCCATGCGCATAAGGGCTTGGCGGCCATGCGCACGGCCATCGGCCTTCTTGATGACAGCGAAGAAAAGGGGATCGCGCGACGCGGCCATGGTGACGGCCCAGGCCGTCATGTCGTCCAGCGTACGCGGGGGCGTGTCGAGCAGATAGCGAAAACGGCTATCGGTACCCGTCTCGATGGCACTGGCGAAAAGATCCCGGCCATGTTGCTCGGGATTCAGCGGTTCCAGCCGCGCATAGCGGCCCTCCAGGATCAGCCCCTCCGCGCGGGACGCCCCTGTCCAGCGCGACATGTCGCTGAATTTGCGCATCCCTATTTGGTGCCCGAAAAGACCGGCATCGAGAATTCCGCGCCCGGCAGAACGGACGAGGGCCAGCGCTCGGTGACAGTCTTGGTGCGAGTCCAGAAGCGGATGGAATCGGGACCATGCTGGTTCAAATCTCCGAACACCGAGCGCTTCCAGCCGCCGAATCCGTAATAGGCGAGCGGCGTGGGGATGGGAATATTGATCCCCACCATTCCGATCTGTACCTGGCGTGAGAAATTGCGCGCTACGTCGCCATCCCGGGTGAAGATACAAACGCCGTTGCCATATTCATGGTTATTTACCAGCTCCAGCGCCGCATCGGCATTTGCCGCGCGCACCACCGACAGGACCGGACCGAAAATCTCCTGCTTGTAGATTTCCATCCGCGGCGTCACATGGTCGAACAGGCAGGCGCCGACATAGAAGCCTTTCTCATAACCCTGCAGACGAAACTCGCGGCCATCCACCACCAGTTCCGCGCCTTCGGTCACGCCGGAATCCACAAGGCTTTTAATCTTGGCCTGGGCCGCAGCCGTCACCACCGGCCCGAAATCGACGCTACTGTCGGTATAGGGGCCGACCTTCAGCGCTTCCACGCGCGGTTTCAGCACCTTCATCATGCGCTCGGCAGTGCCTTCACCCACCGGAACAGCGACAGAGATCGCCATGCAGCGTTCACCCGCCGAGCCATAGGCCGCGCCGATCAATCCGTCGGCCACCATGTTCATGTCAGCGTCGGGCATGACGATGGCGTGGTTCTTGGCGCCTCCAAAGGCCTGCACCCGCTTGCCCTGGCGAGCAGCTTCCGCATAGACATGGGCAGCGATCGGGGTGGAACCGACGAAAGACACCGCACCAATTGCAGGATGCGCCAGGATGGCGTCCACTGCCTCCTTGCCGCCATGCAGGACGTTGAAGACGCCCTTGGGCAGGCCTGCTTCCAGCAGAAGCTCCGCAAGCCGGACCGGAACGGACGGATCACGCTCCGACGGTTTCATGATGAAGGCGTTGCCACAGGCAATCGCAGGCATGCTCATCCAAAGCGGAATCATGGCCGGGAAGTTGAAGGGTGATATGCCGGCCCCGATACCGATGGGCTGGTGCATGGAGTACATATCGATCGAGGGACCGGCGCCGGTGGTGAATTCGCCCTTGCCCAGATGCGGGATACCGATGGCAAATTCAGCGACATCGATACCACGCTGGATATCGCCCATGGAGTCGGCGACAGTCTTGCCATGCTCCAGCGACATCAACTCGGCCAGCGGCTTCATGTTGGCGTTCACCAGATCGACGAACTTCATCAACACGCGGGCGCGGCGTTGAGGGTTGGTAGCGGCCCACTGGGGCTGGGCGGCGCGCGCCGCGTCCACTGCGGCTTGAAGTTCGGCCTCGCCGCCCATGGCGACGTCCGCGACGATTTCGCCGGTGGCGGGATTGAAGACGGGCTGACGCGACGATGCGCCTGCAAACGACGCACCATTGATGAAATGCTCTATGTTCCGCACGGTTTTCGACAAGCTCCAGCTTTTGAATCGGATGTCACGGTCGGCGATTGTCCGACGTTATCGCGGATTTGCACATGCGGTGACAGCCTCTGCAATGCTGTTATTGCATCCGCGGTAAAGCCCTGATTCCGCTTAAAATCTACGGCAGTTGATCGAATTAGGCAGCAACCTGATCGGGTTCCAGCGCAGGCTGCGGATCGGGTTCGCGATCCTGGAATTTCAACAACCTCCCGGCATTCGCCATT
>JAFIHO010000404.1 GCA_017849395.1 Hyphomicrobiales bacterium | reverse complement strand
TATTCCGCTCGCGCGCGGTCGCCGCCAGCGCCTCGCGCAAGGAAGCGGGCAGGGTTGCAGCCTGCTCCTCGCTTAGAGGCTCGACATAGTCTTCCTCATCCGCCAGCACATTCTGGGCGAAGCCGGCGGCAAGCGTGGCCAGGCGCTGGTTGATGGCGTCGATGCGGGCGCGGTCTTCGCCCGAAAGCCGCGCGCCCGCCCGCACGAAATCCAGATGATACCGCTCCAGAACTCGCAACGATTCGGCATCCAGATTCAGGCTGTCGCGCTCCCGATAGACCGCGTCGATGCGGGCAAACAGGCCCGCATCCAGGTAAATGGCATTCCAGTGCGCGGCCAGGCGTGGCGCCATTTCCAGCTCGATGGCCCGCAGGGCGTCGTCGATGGCCGACAAGGTGAGATTTGCAAATACGCTATCGACTTTCAGCAGAAGCTGTCCGCTGCATTCCAGCGCCACGATCACATTGTCGAAGCCCGGAGGCGCAGGTTCATCTGCGATGAGGTTGATGTCCGCCAGATGTTCCGCCAGCGCGCGGTCATAGGCAGGCAAGAAATGCTCCGGCTTGATGCGGTCCAGCGGTGGCGCACCGAATGGCGCGGTCCAGAGCTCGAAGAAGGGATTTGTCATGGGAAGATGCTACCGAATCTCCCACACGATCGAAACGCTGGCAACGACGCTTTGCTCGCCTTCGGCAACGGGAACGGACTCGGCGGCCATTGTCATCATCCGCATTTTTGGCATCGGCGGGGGCGCGGACGCGTTATTCTCGCTGATAGACAAGATCGGTCCCAGCGTCACACCCGCGGCCTTCGCATAGGCTTCCGCCCGCGTCTTGGCGTCCGCCACCGCGCGGCCCCGCGCATCGACCAGAAGCGGAGCAGGGTTTTTGATCGAGAAGCTGATGCCGTTCATCTGGTTGGACCCCGCCGTGACCAGCGCATCCAATGCACCACCCAGCTTGGCGATATCGTCCAGGCGCACCGATACTTCGTTGTTGACCTGGTATCCGGTCAGCCGCGGCCGGCTATTGGCATCCCCGCCGGTATATTGTGGGGAAACCGAAAAGTTGACCGTCTGGATGTTCTTTTCCGGTACACCCAGCTTCTGGATCGCCGCGAAGACGGCTTTCATGCGGGCGGTGTTGGCGGCCAGGGCAGCGGCGGCGGTAGGGGCCGATGTCGTAACTCCGGCACTGACCTGGGCCATGTCCGGTGCGGCCCGGGCCTCACCTTCGCCGGTCATGCTAAGGGTCCGGGGAAAAGCCGGAGCTGGCGACGTAGGCTGGGCGGCCGCAGGCGCGACCAAGGCTGCGGCCAGGGCCATAGCCGGAACGGAAAGAGAAAGAAAAGGCAACTTCATCGTTCGATCCTTTGTAAAACGCCGCTCCCGCCCGCGACTCTGGGGACGGGAAACGGCGGAATCGCGGCTTCCCCAAGGCAATCTTGGCGAAATGACAATACCTGTTATACCCCCTTCCGGGGCCTGTAGCTCAGTTGGTTAGAGCTGACCGCTCATAACGGTTAGGTCGCAGGTTCGAGTCCTGCCGGGCCCACCAGATGCTGTGTTCGTTGATATTCCCGTTGCCCTGGTTGGTCCAGGACACAAAAGTCTACAGGTTCTGGTGATCTCGATCGGTTTGGGTAAGAATTGTCGCGATGAATCCCGATAAATTATGTCGGCGCGCTTTCGAACTCTTTCAAAAACGCGATCTGACCGCAGCAGAAGCCCTATGTCGAAAGGTGCTCGCCAGGGACCCCGCAAAGGCTGATGCAGCCTATCTGCTTGGTCTGATACTGGCTCAGGCAGGAGAGCCTGAGGCTGCGCTCGACATTGTTGCTACGGCCGCTGATATCCATGCCGATGACGCGCGCCTTCTGGCGCTGTTCGGCTACCTGCTGCAGATGTCGGAACAACTTGAACAGGCGATTGCGGTCTATGACCGGGCGCTGCTGCTCGATCCGACGCAGGGCGAAACTTGGAACAATCGGGGCGGAGCCCTCCAAAGCCTCGGACGGCTGGAAGACGCGCTGGACAGCTTTGATATGGCGCTCAACAAAACGCCAGGGCATTTCGGTGCGCTTTATAATCGCGCCACCATACTGCTGAAGCTAAATCGTGCGAAAGATGCGCTTACTGATTTCACACAAGTGGTTGCGCGCGTGCCTGATTACGCTGAGGCGTGGAACAATCGCGGTGTGGCGCTGCAAAGTCTGGGCCGGTTAGATGATGCGCTCGCCGATTTTAGTCGCGCTATTGCCTTCCGCCCGGATCATTCGGACGCGCTGTTCAATCGTGGCGTTGTACTGGAAGAGATGCGCCGTTCTGCGGAGGCGCTTGCCAGCCTTGAACGGGCGGTGGCGGTGCGCCCCGATTATGCCGAAGCCTGGGTCAAGCTGGGCGTCTGTCTGCAAAATTTAAAAAGGTTCGACGAGGCGCTGGCCAGCCAACAGCGGGCTTTGGCGTTGCGGCCCCATCATGCCGAAGCGCTAAAACATGCCGCGTCAACCCTGTGCGAAAGCGGGCGCATCGCAGAGGGTTTTGCATTCTATGAGCGTCTTGCGGCATATGCGCCGGTGCGGGAAAGGCCGATCATGTCGCCCCACAAGCTCCTGCACGACGCGGAACAGCGCGCCTATCTGGCAGAGCAAACGGGACAGACTGCCGACTGCGAAATGCTGCTGCATCGCGGGGATGGTGGACGGGTAGCCGGTGCCGCAATAAATCCAGATCCAGAGGGCGCGATCTCGCGGCGATGGATTTCCAGCAATCCCCAGATCGTGGTGATCGACGATTTTCTCACACCGAACGCCTTCGAGAAGCTGCGCCGCTTCTGCCTGGATTCGAGGGTTTGGGAAAGGAGCTACGACGGCGGTTATCTGGGGGCGTTGCCCGAGCAGGGATTCGCCTGTCCGCTACTTGCACAGGTGGCCGAAGAATTGCGGTCGGTCTATCCGGGGATCCTCGCTGATCACCCCCTGCATTATCTGTGGGGATTTAAGTATGACAGTAACCACTCCGGCATCGCGTTGCATGCCGACAAGGCGGCGGTAAATGTAAACTTCTGGCTGACGCCTGATGAGGCCAATCTCGATCCGCAAAGTGGGGGGCTTGTGGTCTGGGATGCCGCCGCGCCCCAGGACTGGGATTTCCGTCGCTACAACGGCGACACACAGGCCTGCCGCGATTTCCTGCAGCGCAAAGGGGCAAAGCCGGTGACCATTCCGTATCGATGCAACCGTGCCGTGATCTTCGATTCCGATCTCTTTCATGAAACCGACGCCATCCGGTTCAAAGATGGCTATTTGAACCGACGCATCAACATCACGCTCTTGTATGGGCGGCGCACAGCGGAGAATCGCTGAGCTTGGTATTGCCGCGTAGGTGTCTCCATCCTCCCAACGATTTGCGGCTTGCTTTTACTCCGTGACCATAACAAAGGCAGTGGCCGCTCAAAAGATAGACAAATGCATCATGCACGGCAGGGCGACGAGCATGTATCCCATTCGAGCATGATCGCGATGCTCTGCGCCTGTGAGTATAGATTGATCGCTTGCTTATTATTCTGATCGGTTTAGCCCGCCTGTG
The DNA here is from genome assembly GCA_017849395.1 of Hyphomicrobiales bacterium. GTDB lineage: Bacteria > Pseudomonadota > Alphaproteobacteria > Micropepsales > Micropepsaceae > Rhizomicrobium. The sequence continues at coordinate 1,247 of JAFIHO010000404.1, read as the reverse complement.
CTGGAAATGCGGGGGATTTTGAAACGCGCAATAACAGCCTTGCTGGCTTGCGCTGATGTGCGAATGATCCCGGATACGGATCGGCGACGGCTGTCCGGGCATCAGGCTGTTCTTGGAGATCGATCATGTCTGGCAAATTCAGTCGCAGGGATTTCATGTCCATGGCCAGCGCGGGCGCTACCAGTTCCTGGGCCGGAGCCGCTTTAGCTGCGCCCGAGGACCCCGATCTGATCGTCATCAACGCCAAGGCATACACCGTCGATCCCACCACCCCTAAAGTGGAAGCGTTTGCCGTGCGGGCTGGACGGTTCACGGCCGTCGGTTCCTCAACCGACATTAAGGCGTTGGCGGGCAAAAAAACGCAGATTTATGACGCAAAGGGGCTGCCGGTTACGCCGGGCTTTATCGACTGCCACAACCATGCGCATGGCGCCACGCTCCTTTATGACGTGGTCGTCGGCAATCCGTATGAAGTCGAGTTCATCACCATCCAGAGCGTGATCGACAAGTTGAAGGCGCGTGCGCAGAAAACACCGCCCGATACCTGGATTGATGGCTACTTTTTCGACGACACCAAGGTCAAGGATGCTCGCGAACTCAGTATTCATGACCTCGACAAGGTGTCCACGACCCATCCGGTCTGCGTACATCATCGGGGCGGCCACACCACTTTCTACAACAGCAAAGCCTTCCAGATGGCGGGCGTAACCAAGAACACCCCAAATCCCTTTGGCGGTACTTTCGAAAAGGATGCGCGTGGCGAACTGAACGGCCGTGTCACCGATCTTGGCATGCAGGTTATCAACAAAGTCGGCAAGCGTGTACAGTATAGCCCCGGCCAGATCGCCGAACGCGAACGCAATGGATTGGCCCATATCTCCAAACAGTTCGTCAAATACGGTTTGACAGGCGTTTGCCATCAAGGCGGTGATCTGGCCGCGATGCAGGATGTGCGCGCGCGTGGTGACCTGCTGCACCGCATAACCTATGAATGCGATGACGCCGTGCTGGACTCCATGATCAAGGCGGGTATCAAGTCCGGCTTCGGCGACGAATGGTTGCGATTCGGCGGAACAAGAGAGCACACGGTCGACGGGTCTCTGTCGGAACGCACTATGGCGATAAGCCGGCCCTTTATAGGCATCACGCCGCCCTACATGGGCAACATAAAGGAAACTCAGGACGTCCTGAACGGATGGGTGGAGCGTGTGCATCGCGCCGGCATCCAGGTCAACTGTCACGCCAAT
>JAFIHO010000403.1 GCA_017849395.1 Hyphomicrobiales bacterium | reverse complement strand
CGGGGATCAGAGCAGGTTATGCCCCTCAACGGGGCGTGCTGCAAACTCCGTCGGTGTGAGCCCGTTGAGGCTCGTGTGCGGTCTGAGTGTGTTGTAGTCGGTCCTCCATTCTTCGATGATCCGTCTGGCTTCTGGCAAGCTGGCGAAGAGGTGCTCGTTCATACACTCGTCGCGCAGCCGGCCATTGAAGCTCTCGATGAAGCCGTTCTGGGTCGGCTTGCCCAGCGCTATGTAGGGCCATTCCACGCCTCTTTCTTCCTGCCAAGCCAGGATGGCGCGTGAGGTGAACTCGGTGCCGTTGTCGCTGACCACCATGCAGGGCACACCCCGCATCTCCACGATCTGATCCAGCTCGCGGGCGACACGGATGCCGGACAGCGAGTTGTCCACGATCACCGCCAGGCTCTCCCGGCTGAAGTCATCGACCACGGTCAGCATCCGGAACTTGCGGCCCGACGCCAGCGTGTCGGAGCGCTTCAAGCCACGCTATTCGTTGCATTGGGGATCGGCACCGCGGCTTTTATCGCCTACGGAATTCTTGTCGCCATACCGGATGGCTGGCTTCCCTGACGCGGGGCGCGCTCTTGCGTTGGGGCTGCCCATTGCAGAAGAAGCTCGCCCCGCCAAGGATTCCAGGTCGATACCAAACCCAGTTTACCCGGTGCGCCGTTTCCGTCGCAGCGCCAGCAGCGCGGGCGCCATGAGCAGCAGACTGCCCGGTTCCGGCACGGCCAGTGGATCGCCCTGGCGGCCAGCCTCTTGCCCGCCCGGCGGACGGGGCGCGCAGTCCTGGTCGCAATCCGGCTGATCGGTGATCAGGTTCTTCGGCGGGCCGTCATGTCCGGGCGGCGTGAATTCGCAAATCTCCCCACTGCATTCCGGCAGCCGGGCCGGCGGCGTCTGGTCATCCACCGGCGGCTCGGCTTCATCTTCCGTCAGCCTGGAGCCGGCATCATCCGGCAAGGCCGCGAAGCAGCCACCGCACGTCTCGTCCTCGGGTTTCCCGCCTTGCGGCGAACCATTGGCCCCCGACTTATGTTCGGCATCGCCATGCGTGCCGATGTTCGGATCTTCCGTGCCGGGCTGCCAGCCGCCGCCATATCCGCCGCCGAAGCCGCCCGACATTCCGGCAGCCCCGCCGGGATCGCCATGCGATCCGCCATTGCCCCCGTGCGATCCCGAAGGCGAACCCGCGCCGCCCGGCCCGGCAGGCATGCCGCCGCGCCAGCCGTCGCCCCGCTCTCCGGGATTCCGGTCGCCGTCACCGCCATGATCGCGTGTCTCATGTCCCGAAACGGGACCGCCTTGTTCCGAATTCGCCTCATCCGGTTCATGGTAGCCAGACGGAGACGAAGCATGTTGCGAGCGCCGCGTGACGCCGCCGTCCGGCGAATTGTCGGTATTGCGGATATTGGAAAGCCCCACCTGCGCAAGAACACTGCCAAAAGCCGATGCCGCGAACAGCAGCATCAAGCCCGCCGCGATGCGCGCGCGCCGGTGTTTGCGTTTCCTCCTGGGCCGCTTCTCCTCGCTCATGCCGGTCACCCAGCAAGAGGTGGGCCATTTCCCACCATGCCGCGCGCCGCCTATAAACCTTAACAACCGCGCCAGACGGCATGGAGGAACGCATGAAACGCCTGTCAGTCCTGTTCTGCCTTGTGCCCGCATTGGCGCTTGCGCAAGCCGCGCCGCAACTGCCCGCGCCCGAGCTGACGGAAGTCTGGACGTCGGTTCCCCCAAAGGTCGCGCCCGGCGCACGCCCCGGCGATCCGCCGTCTGACGCCATCATCCTGTTCAACGGCAAGGACCTGAGCGGATGGGAAAGCGTGTCCGGCGGTCCCGCGCAATGGCGCGTCGCGGATGGCGAAATGATCATCACGCCTACATCCGGCAGCATTCAGACCACGCAAAAATTCGGCGACGTCCAACTGCATGTGGAATGGATGGTTCCTGTGCTTCCCGCCAATCGGAAGGGCCAGGACAGAGGCAACAGCGGCGTCTATCTACAGGGTCTCTACGAAGTTCAGGTTCTCGACAGCCTGGACAACCCGACCTATGTGAATGGCGGCGCGGGCTCGATCTACAAGCAATATGCGCCGCTGGTGAACGCGCTGCGCCCCGCGCCGCAATGGCAGTCCTATGACATCATCTATACCGCGCCACGCTTTTATGGCGATGGCAGCCTGGCGGAACCGGCGCGCATGACCATTTTCCTCAACGGCGTTCTGGTGCAGAACAATGTGGCGCTGCGCGGTCCCACCGAATATCGCGGCATCCCGCTCTACAAGCCGCATGGCGACGCGCCGCTGATGCTGCAAGCCCACAACAACGAAGTTCACTACCGCAATCTGTGGGTGCGAAAGCTCTAGGCCGTGCGCGCCAGTTTGAGGTTCTCGCCCCGCTGCACGCGGTAGAACGTCTCCAGCATGGTGAGGACCACCGTTCCGGCCTCGGGTGTGATGCGGCTTTCCAGCGCCTCGCGGGTAATGGCGAACAGGTTCGCGGTATCCGGGTCATAGGGCCTGGCATGTTCGAACCCCATGTTCCAGCCCACAAACGCGCGCGGGCTCTGGCGGTCCAGCAGCAGCTTGGCGCCCCAGTGCCGCTTGTCGTTGGAGATGCGCAGATAGGTGTCGCGCACCGCGCTTTCCTCGCCCTCCAGCACCTGCAGGAATCCGCCATCGATATAGAGCAGGATGCCGGTGAGATAGAGCAGACGGTTGTTCCGCCGCGACACTTCCAGAATGTCGTCTATGACGTCGGGCGAAAGGCCCCGGTCGGTATTGCTCACATACAGAAGTTGGCGCATGGACCGATCCTGGCACGGTGCCGGTTGAGAATTGGTAAGCGCCGGGTTCTCCACGGGATGTTGCGATTGTAATTCCGCCCCGGGGGCATTAACTGGCGGCCATGCCGCTCCACATCGTCAAGCTCTGCGTCGGTTGCGAAAGCATCGCCGATCTGGCCGCATGGCAGAAGCAACGCCTGAAAGACAAGCGCGCCAAGGGCCAGAAGCCAGAGCTGATCCATGTCACCCGCCAGACGCCCCGGCGCGCGGAAGAGGTTCTGGATGGCGGCTCGCTCTTTTGGGTCATCAAGGGCCAGATCGCCGCGCGCCAGAAACTGCTCGCCTTGCGCGAGATGAAAAAGAACGGCGTCCCGCATTGCGGCCTGGTCTATGACAAGGAACTGATCCCGGTGTCCCCGCGCCCGCGCCGCGCCTTCCAGGGCTGGCGCTATCTGGAAGCAAAGGACGCCCCGCCGGACCTTGCCCGAACAAAGGGCGCCGAAGGCCTGCCCGAAGCGCTCCAGCGCGAGCTGGCATCGTTAGGATTGCTTTAAACCCTTCAGCCTTCCTCAACCGCTCGTCTGACAGAATGCGCCATGCCGCGTTCTCAAGATATAGGGCTGGTCGCCGCCTTTTGGCTGGTTTTCGCCGTGCCCGCCCTGTTGTTCGGCCATGTGGCGCTGGACACCGATGGCGCGATGCGGCTTGCCCAGGTGCGCGACCTGCTCCACGGCCAGAACTGGTTCGACACCACCCAGCACCGCATGAACACCCCGTTCGGCCTGCCCATGCACTGGTCGCGGCTGGTGGATGCGCCCATCGCGGCACTGATCTGGCTGTCAGGTTCCGAACAATTCGCGTTGAAACTGTGGCCTCTGCTGGTGCTGTTCGCGGTGCTGGCCGCGCTGGCCCGCATCGCCGCGATCCTCGCGGGCCAGATCGCCGCCATCACCGTGCTGGTGCTGGGACTGTTCGCAGCCCAGCTCAACGGCCTGTTCGCGCCGGGCAATATCGATCACCACAATGTCCAGATCGCGCTCATGCTCTGGACACTGGCTTTCCTGCTCGAACAGCGCGCCCGCGCCGCCGCCGTCACCATCGCGCTGGGCATGACCATCGGTCTGGAAAGCCTGCCTTACTGCGCTGCCGCCTGTGCCCTGGCGGCGCTGTGGCTGCGCGACGAACCGGCCCGCGCGCGCGCCTTTGGCATCACGCTGGCCGTAACATCCACTGGGCTCCTGCTCACCGCCACCGCCACGAGTTTCCGCTTCACGCCTGCCTGCGACACCTATTCGCAGTTCTATGCCCTTCTGCTGGCGATGGGCGGGGCAGGGCTGGCCGCAATCTCATATATGCCGGGTCACCGCTTCATCGCGCTGGCAGGGCTCTCCGCCGGATTGCTGGCGCTGGCGGCGCTGGTTCAACCCGCCTGCCTGGGCGGTCCCTATGGCGGCATGGGGGACGGCCTCAAACAGATATGGCTGGCCCGCATCAACGAGGCCCAGCCCGCCTTCGCCTTCGCATCCTTCGCGCCGTCGGAATTCGTCGGCGCCTATGTCTATGCCTGCTTCGCGCTGGCGGCCTGTTTTCTCGCGCCAGGCATTCGCCGCCACTGGCCGGTGATCGTGCTGGCGGGCATGGCACTGCTGGTTGCCACGGTACAGATCCGCGCCGTGCCCTTCGCCACCATGTTCGCGCTGCCGGGATTGGCCGCGGCTCTATCAAGATTGAAAATCCTGCCGCTGGCCTGCGGCCTGCTGCTGGGCAGCGACGTCACTTTTGCGCTGGCGGGCGACCTGATCGAAGGCCCTGGCCATGACGCGCGCATCGCCGCCTATGTCCGCCAGGTCGGCTGCGCCGACGAACAGGCGCTCACCCCACTGAAGGCGCTGCCGCCCGGACGGGTCGCCGCCTTTGTCGATCAGGGACCGGCGGTGCTGGCCTACACACGCCATGCCGCTATCGCGGGCCCTTATCACCGCAATGCCGGCGGCATTCTCGATACCTATGCGATCTTCACCGGCCCCGATCCCCGCGCGACGCTGACGGCGCGCGGCATCGACTATGTGATGACCTGCTCCGCCTCGCCGGACTGGGCGTTCTACCGCGCAAAGGGCGGCTTGGTCGCGAAGCTTGCCGCCCACCATGTTCCATCATGGCTGATCGCGGCGGGGCACGCCGGACAGGTCACGGTGTATCGCGTGAAGAAAAGCTAAAGCGCCATATTGTCGATCAGCCGGGTGCGTCCGATCCTGGCCGCCGCCAGCACCCGCGCCGGGCGATCCAGCGTCTCGATCGCCGCCAGTGTTGCGGCGTCGCGGATGGCCACATAATCGACGCTGTCGAAGCCTGCCGCCTTGAGTGCGGCAACGCCCGCGCCCTCAGCCGCGCGCAAGCCGCCATCGCGCGCTATTGCGATAGTGTCCTTCAGAACAAGGTTCATCCGGCTCGCCACCTTGCGCTCCTCTGCCGAGAGATAGGCGTTGCGCGATGACAGGGCCAATCCGTCCTGTTCCCGCACGATGGCGGCGCCAACGATCTCGGTCGGCAGCCCCAGATCGCGCGCCAGCCGGCGCACGACCAACAATTGCTGATAATCCTTTTCCCCGAAGATCGCGGCATCGGGCAGGGCGGCGATCAGCAGCTTGCCAACCACGGTCGCGACGCCCGCGAAGAAATGTGGCCGGAAGTCTGTCTCCAGCCCGCTGCTGGGCCCGCCCACCGTGATGGTGGTGGCATAGCCCTCCGGATACATTTCCCGCACGGATGGCGCGAATACGAAATCCACATCACCCAGCTTGGCGAGATCGGCATCGAGCGTGCGCGGATAAGCGTCGAAATCCTCATGCGGCGCGAACTGGGTGGGATTGACGAAGATGCTCACCACCACCGTGCCGCTCACCGCCTTGGCGGCGCGCACAAGCGACAGATGGCCGTCATGCAGCGCGCCCATGGTGGGCACCATGCCGACGCGCCCCGCGCGCAGGGGGGCGAGCGCCTGCCGCAATTCCGCGACGGTCGCGATGACTTTGGGCATTTATCGGGCTTGAATCGTCGCGAAGCAGGTCTGGCCGCGCTGGGTCAGCCGGTTGCACACATCGCGCGCCTCCCGCTCGGCGAACATGCCGAACCGGGCGCGGTACATGGTGTGGCCGTCCGCCGACTGGAAGGGCGCGACAATGCGCGACGCGCGCCCCAGCACGTCCTGGGCGCGTTCGGCATAGGTCGCAAGTTGCGCCTTCGCCAGGCTTTGGTCCGCGAATGCGCCGATCTGTATGGCCCAGTTGCGTGCACCGGAGGAGGGCACATCGACATCACCTTCCCCGTCCTGGGTCTGGAAATTGGCGGCCACCTGCGCTGTGCCGGGACGCGGGCTGGGACGAACCGAGGGCGCAGCAGCTGCTGCGGCGCGCGCTTGCGGCAGCGGCGAGCGGGACGAGGGGGCCGGCGGCGCGCTGGCCAGCGGGGCCACGGCGGGCATCGCAGTGGCGGATTCGACGGGCCGCGGCGCGGGCGGCAGGCCGACGAAATGCTCGTCCGGCGCGCGCATGCGTTCGGCGGTGTCCTCATCCACCGGAGCAGGACTCGGGGGCAGCGCCGCCACGGCGACCGGTGCGGCAGGTTGCGGCATGGTGAAGGTCGGGCGGTAGGGCGGAGCGGATGGCTGGGCGGAGGCGGTCTGCCACGGCACATTGACGCGCGCCACCATGTTGGGGTTGGCGGCGATCTGGTTAAAGGCCACGTCGAGCAGGCGCATCATCTCTATGTCGCGGCGCACAGCGGTACGACCGCCCATCACCACGCCGATGACATGGTTGCCGCCGCGAACGACAGAACTCACAAGGTTGAAGCCCGACGCGCCGGTGTAACCGGTCTTGATGCCGTCCGTGCCGGAATAGCGGCCCAGCAGATTGTCATGGGTGGGGAACCAGCTTCCCTTGTAGGTGAAGCCCGACAGAGCGAAATAGGGATAATATTGCGGAAAATCGTAAGCCAGATGCCGCGCCAGCAAGCCCAGATCATTGGCCGTGGTGATCTGCAGCGGATCGGGCAAACCCGAGGCATTGTGGAAATTGGTCGAGCGCATGCCAAGCTGGCGCGCCTTCTGGGTCATCATCTCGGCGAAGCGGCCCTCGGTGCCGCCCAGCGCCTCGGCGATTACCACCGCCACGTCATTGGCCGAACGCACCACCACTGCGCGGATGGCGGTATCGACAGAGATGGTCTGGCCGCGCTGCAAATTCAGCTTGGTCGGCTTCTGCACGACGGCGTGCTGCGATACGGGCAGGGGGGTCTGCATGGTGACCTTCCCCGCCTTCAGCGCCTCGAACAGCAGATAGAGCGTCATCATCTTGGTCAGCGAGGCGGGATGACGCTCGGCCGTCTCGTTACGGGCATAAAGAACCTTGCCGGTCGCGCCATCGATGATCAGGGCGGCGTCTTTGGCGGGGTCGGTAGCGCTGCCCGCCACTTGGACCGTCTTGGCGTGGGCGGCGGATTTGTGGCGGCGGGGGGCCGCGTCAGAGGGTGCCACAAGGCCCAGCACCAGTGCGCCGGCGACCAAGGACGCCAGCCAGGCATTGCGGAACTGTGGCCTTCCGGAAAGTGACAAAGCTAACAACCCCAACTGATTTGGCCACTCCGATCCTGTAAAAAGACCAAATTGTTACACGCTTCGCAAGGAATAATCGGTCCTCAAGCTTAATTTGCCAGCCTTTACGCGCCCTCACCGGCCGTACATTTAGAAGACAATTATTTTGTTGCGCCGCAGCAAATAAACCTTGACTGCGTCAGGAAGTGCCTCCATATAGAGCATGTTGCAGTGCAACAGGCTGCCGGGTTCCCGGAGTGCCCTGAACCTGAAAAACAACTCGGAAAGGGATATCACATGAGCAAGACCAAGTCGGCCGGTGAGAAGGCTGCCGCGACCGCTGAATTCGCCATGGCCAATGGCGCGGACGCCATCAAGGCCGGTTTCGAAAAGGCGCTGAAGAGCTATGACGTCGTGATCGGCTTCGGCAAGGAAACCGCCGAGGCGTATGCCAAGTCCGCCACCGTCGCGGGCAAGGGCGTCGAGACCATCAACAACGAACTTTATGCTTATTCCAAGCAGTCGATCGAAGACGCCATCGCCGCCACCAAGGCCGTGATGGGCGCGAAGTCGGTGCATGAGGCGTTTGAGTTCCAGAGCGATTTCGCCAAGTCCGCGTTCGAAGCTTATGTGGGCGAACTCTCCAAGGTCGGCGAACTCGTCACCGCCACCAGCAAGGAAAGCTTCGCGCCGCTTCAGGGTCGCGTGCAGGCCTGGCTGGAAGTGGTTCAGACCACCCGCGCCGCCTGATATAGCCGATACATCTTCTTGCAGGGGGCTCCGGACGCATCGTCCGG
>JAFIHO010000402.1 GCA_017849395.1 Hyphomicrobiales bacterium | reverse complement strand
TGGTTCAGCAGCGCGAGACGGGAAAAGCCCTCTTCGCCCAGCAACGACAGATGGATGGTGAAAGCCAGGGTGCAAAGACCCGAATTGGTGCAGATGTTACTGGTCGCCTTCTCGCGGCGGATATGCTGCTCACGGGTCGAAAGCGTCAGCACGAAGCCGCGCCGTCCTTCGGCATCCACTGTCTCGCCCGTCAGGCGGCCCGGCATCTGGCGCAGGAATTTCTCGCGGGTGGCGAACAGGCCGACATAGGGCCCGCCGAAATTCAATCCATTGCCGATACTCTGGCCTTCCGCCGCAACGATATCGGCGCCCTGCGCACCCGGCGGCTGAAGAAGGCCGAGCGACACGATCTCCGTCACCACCGCGATCAGCAGCGCGCCCTTGGCATGGGCCGCATCGGCGATCGGCTTCAGATCACGGATCAACCCGAACACGTCCGGGCTCTGCACAACAACACACGCGGTCTGATCGTCGATCAGCGCGATGATGTCTTCCGCCTTGCCCGGTGTGACCGGCGTGCGTGCCACCGGCCCGAACAAACCCGCGACCGTCTCCACCGTCTCGGCATAATGCGGATGCAGACCACCCGACAGGATCGCCTTGCCGCGCCGCGTGATGCGCTGGGCCATCAGCACCGCTTCGGCGGTCGCGGTCGAGCCGTCATAGAGCGAGGCGTTCGCCACTTCCATACCGGTCAGCAGCGCGACCTGGGTCTGGAATTCGAACAAATACTGCAACGTGCCCTGCGCGATTTCCGGCTGATAGGGCGTGTAGGAGGTGAGAAACTCCGACCGCTGGATCAGATGATCCACCGCCGACGGCACATGATGCTTGTAAGCCCCCGCGCCACAAAAGAAGGGCGCGGAGCCTGCCGCGATGTTCCGGGCTGCAAGTTTCGTCAGCGCGCGGTCCACTTCCAGCTCGCCCTGTGTGTCGGGCAGTGCGAAAGCCGACAGTCCGACGACGGCCGACTTGGGCACGTCGCGATATAGCGCATCGACATCGGGCGCGCCGATCTTCGCCAACATGGCGCGGCGGTCGTCTTGGGTCAGCGGCAGGTAACGCATATCAAAGGCCTTTCAGAAATTCCGCATAGGCGGCCTGGTCCGTCCGCTTGCTGAACTCCTCCGTGTCGGCCAGCTTCAGCTTGAAGAACCAGCCCTCGCCTTCCGGATCGGCATTGACCTTGGACGGATCGCCCGCCAGCGCCTCATTGGCGCCCGCCACCTCCCCGCCCACGGGGGCATAGACTTCGCTGGCCGCCTTCACGCTTTCGACCACAGCCGCCTCGCCGCCCGCCGTCACCTTTTTGCCGGAGGCAGGCAGTTCGACATAAACGACATCACCCAGCTGCTCCGCCGCGAATTTGGTGATGCCGATGGTGGCGATATCGCCGTCCAGGCGGATCCACTCATGCTGGTCGGTGTAACGGACTTCACTCATAGGAATGCTCCTCAGACAGCGCGGCGATAATTGTGGGGGACGAAAGGCATGGGCGCGACGACCGCCGGAATGGCGTTGCCGCGCACCATCAGGTCAAGCTTGGTACCATCGGTGGCGAAAGCGGTTTCGACATAGCCCATGGCGACCGGTGCATTCAGACTGGGACCGAAGCCACCGGATGTGATGCGACCGATCACCCGGCCATCTGCCACGATCTCCGCGCCTTCGCGCGCCGGGGCGCGACCATTGGGAAGAATGCCGACACGCTTCCGCGCCGGGCCGTTGAACACCGCATCCATGATGCGCTCGCCCGCCAGGAAATCCTTATCCATCTTGCGGCGCTTGCCGATGGCCCAGACGAGATTGGCTTCCGCCGGATTGGTGGTCTCGTCGATGTCGTGACCATAGAGGCACAGACCTGCTTCCAGCCGCAGACTGTCGCGCGCGCCCAGCCCGATGGGCAGAACCTCGGCATGGCCCAGCAGCGCGCGTGCCACGGTCTCGGCGTCCTTCGCATCTATCGAAATCTCATAGCCATCCTCGCCGGTATAGCCGGTGCGACTGACAATGGCGGGGGCGCCGGCGACCGTGGCGCGGGTCGCGCGCATGAAGCTCAGCTTGCTGATGCCGGGCGAATGACGCTCCAGCACATCGGCGGCCAGCGGCCCCTGCAGCGCCAGCAGCGCGCGGTCGGGACGCGGCGTCAACTCCGCCTTGCCCGCCAGCTTTTCGGAGATATAGGCGAAGTCCGTTTCCTTCGTCCCCGCATTGACCACCAGATACAGCGCCGCCTCGCCGGCAAGGCGCGTGGTCATGAAATCGTCCTTGATGCCGCCCTCGTCATTCAACAGCAGGCCGTAGCGTTGCGCACCTTCCTTCAGGCCGATGATGTCGGCGGGTGTCAGCCATTCCAGCGCTCTCGCCGGATCGGCGCCCGCCAGAAAAGCCTGGCCCATATGCGAAACATCGAACAGCCCTGCCTTGGCGCGGGTGTGCAGATGCTCTTTCAAAATCCCGGCGGGATATTGCACCGGCATCTCATAGCCGGCGAAAGGCACCATCTTGCCCCCAAGCTCGAGATGCAGGGCGTGCAGCGGGGTCTGGCGCAGTGTTTCGGTGGGTGCGGTCATAAAGGTCCTGACAGATACGGGATTCCCGCGCCCGAACGGGCGCGGCCCCATCTGTCATTGGACCTGAGAGATTTCCCCGGCGATTTCCGGCTGACCGGATCGGCGGATTACCCCTTCGGTGGGAACGGCAAAACCTGCCGCCCCGCTTTCCAGAAGATCATACCCTTCGCGGTCCTTTTGCCTGAGAGTTTCCGGGGTGGTTGCTCCTTCGGCGGCTCTGTCGAGCGCTCTCCCGCGAGGGATCTTGTGCTGGCCAGACGCATGCGCCTCACGGCGGACGGACCTGTTGCAAGCATTGTAAGCGGCGCGCATCCCGAGTCAATTCAACAAGGCAAAGCGCCGGATTTACTCACATTCTTTCCGGCACTTCGATGCCCAGGATATCGAGCATGCGGACCAGCGCGGAAAGGGTTAATCCGCACAACCCAAGGCGCGCGGCGCGCAAACCAGGGTCCGATTCGTTCAGCACATGGTGCTGGGTGTAGAAGCGGCTGAATTTCTGCGCCAGGTCGAACACATAGTCGCACAGGATGTTGGGCGCGCGCTTGTCTTCCGCCGCCGCCATCGCCTCGGGCAGCGCCAGCAGTTGCAGGATCACGGCCCGCTCCTCCGGCGAACGCATGATGGTGTGCCCCGCCTGTTCAGACTTCGCCTTGCGCAGGATCGAACGAATGCGCACCGCCGCATATTGCAGATAGGGGCCGGTCTTGCCCTCGAAGCGCGAGAACCGCTCCAGGTCGAAAATATAATCCGTGGCGCGGTGATTGGAGAGGTCGGCGAATTTGATGGTGGCGATGCCAACCTTGCGCGCGATCTCGGCCCGTTCGGCTACATCTATATCGGCATCCAGATTCTGCTCCGACAGCCGCTTCTGCGCCACTTCCGTTCCCATGGCGATCAGGTCGAACAGCTTCATCACCCCGCCCGCGCGGGTCTTGAAAGGCTTGCCGTCCGGGCCGTTCATGGTGCCGAAGCCCGCATGTTCCAGCGCCGCCTTGCCGTTCAGTCCGGCCTTGCGCGCCGCACGGAACACCTGCTCGAAATGCATGTGCTGGCGCTGGTCCACGATATAGAGAATCAGGTCGGGATTCTGGTCCTTCACCCGCTCGATGATGGTGGCGAGGTCGGTGGTGCCATAGAGCACGCCGCCTTCCGACTTCACCAGCAGCAGCGGCGGCATCTCCTTTTTGTCGGCGGGTTCAGCCACGGGCACGACCAGCGCGCCCTCGCTGAGTTCGGCGAGCCCGCGCGTCTTCAGGTCCTCCACCATGGCCGGGATCAGCGCGTCCACACTGGATTCGCCGTTCCACAGATCGAATTTGACGCCAAGACTGCCGAATTCGCGCGTCAGCCCGGTTTCGGAGACCTTCACGAAATGCCGCCACAACGCGCGATAGCCGGGACGCCCCGCCTGCAGATCCACCGTGGCCCGCCGCGCCGCTTCCAGCCGCGCCGGGTCGGCCTTGCAGGCGGCGGAAGCGCGCGGATACAGAACTTCCAGATCGTCCATCGTGACCGGCGATTCATCCGGGTACGGACCAACATAATTCATGTCGAAATAGACCGGCGCAGTGCCCTCGATCTCGATCTCGGAAATGAGCTGCCCCATCTGCAGGCCCCAGTCACCCAGATGCACATCGCTCACCACATTCCAGCCATTGGCCCGGAACAGCCGCTGCAAACTGTCGCCGATGATGGCGGACCGCAGATGGCCGACATGCATCGGCTTGGCGACATTGGGGCCGCCGAAGTCGATCACCAGCGTCTTGCCCTCGCCCGTGCGCGGCGCGCCCAGCCGGCCATCCTTCGCCATCGCGCCCATCTGAGCGGCCAGCGCCTCGTCGGTGACATCCAGATTGCTGAAGCCCGGCCCGGCGATCTCCACCTTGGCGAACAGAGGATCGGCTTTCAGCCGCGCGGCGATCTTCTCCGCGATGGCGCGGGGGTTGGCTTTCGCCTGTTTCGCCGCCGCCAGCGCGCCGTTGCACTGGAACTGCGCCAGATCGGGCCGGTCGGACAGGGTCACCTGGCCAAAGGCGGCTGACAATCCTTCTGCGGCGAAGGCATCGCCCGCAAGACGCGTCAGCATCCCCGCCAGACTTGTGGGCGCTGTCATTGGGCGTAGCGGCCAAGCTTCTTGGCGTAGGCCATCTGCGCTTCAGTCAGTTGCAAACCCGCGGTCAACTGGTAATTCCACGGCAGGCGGCCATTGCCCAATTTGATCTTCTTGTTGTCCGGCGACACGTTGAACACGGCGGTCGACGCGCCAGGCGCGAAGCTGAAGCGCACCGTGTAAAGGCTCTTGTGGACCACCCTGTCCGCCATGGTGACGGCGACGAAATAGGGCACGGAATAGGTCGCCCCATCCGCGCTGGGCGCGCGCACCGCCCGGAAGGACAGGCTCAGCGACGAATCGGTTTCGCCCCGCTTGCGGTCCAGGCTGCACTCGGTGGCAGCCTCGGTCATCTGCACGCTATAGGCCTCTCCCGAAAGGTCTTCGGGCGCGCCCGGCCGCATCACCACCATGTAGGAGGCGTCCGCCAGAACGGCGGCGGGCGGACACAGGAAAGGGTTCGGCGCGGCGCAGCCAAACAGCGTCGCGGCGCCCGCAAGGACCGCAAATCTGGAAAAACGGAACGTCATCGCAGCAAAGACTCTTTCCGGTTAACGAGGTCCGGGCCGTCAGGCTTGACTTTCGGCGGCCGTAATCGGACTTCTCCGGACGCCTTTAACCGGGCGGGGGACTTTAGCCAAGCGGATTCCCGATGGGAAGCATAAGTCACGGAATATCAAACCTTTTCGGCGTACCCGCGACGGCGTTACCTGCTTTTCCGGGCGCGACCGCGCCCCGGCCATCGCTGGCCGCGCCCGCGGAGCCGTCGCGCGCAGCGCGACCGGCCTGAGCGATCGACAATGGCGGTTTACACCGACGTAACATTCGAGGATCTGGAGGGCCTTCTCGCTCTCTATGACATCGGCACGCCGCTGTCCTTCAAGGGCATCGCGGAGGGCGTGGAGAATTCCAATTTCCACCTCCAGACGGACCGGGGCGATTTCATCCTCACCCTGTATGAGAAGCGCGTGGCGGTGGCCGACCTGCCCTTCTATCTGGGGCTGATGGACCATCTGGCGGCGCGCGGCATCGTGTGTCCCCAGCCCGTGCCTACCCGCGACGGCCGGCAGTCGGTCACGCTGAACGGCAAGGCGGCGGCCATCGTCACCTTCCTCAACGGCATTTCGCTGCGTCGTCCGCATGTGGTGCATTGCGCCGCGGCAGCCGCCGAACTGGCGCGGCTGCACAAGGCGGGCGAAGGCTTCGCGCTATCGCGTGTCAACGCCCTGGGCCCGCACGGCTGGAAGCCGCTGTCCGACGCCATCGGCAACCGCGCCGATGAGGTGGAAGATGGCATGCGGGCGCTGATCGACAATTCCCTTGCCGACCTGGCGCGCGACTGGCCCAACGACCTGCCCACCGGCATCGTCCATGCCGATTATTTCCCCGACAATGTCCTGTTCATGCACGACGCGGTCGGCGGCGTGATCGATTTCTATTTCGCCTGCAATGACATGTACGCCTATGACCTGGGAATCATGCTGAATAGCTGGTGTTTCGAGGTGGACGGCTCCTACAACATCACCAAGGGCAAGGCCCTGTTGTCCGCCTATCGTTCGGTGCGGCCGGTCAGCGAGGCGGAAGCCAAAGCCCTGCCGGTTCTGATGCGCGGCTCGGCGCTGCGCTTCCTGCTGACGCGACTCTACGACTGGCTGAATCCCGATCCCAACGCGCTGGTGCGGCCCAAGGACCCGCGCGAATATTCCAAGAAGCTGCGCTTCCACCGCCAGGTGCGCAACGCGGACGAGTATGAATTCTCGTAATGGAAACCAGCGCGACGAAATCCAGGGCCGAGATTTTTACCGACGGCGCCTGTTCGGGAAATCCGGGTCCGGGCGGCTGGGCCGCGATCCTGCGCAGCGGCGCGCATGAACTGGAACTGACCGGCGGCGAACGCGTCACGACCAACAACCGCATGGAAATGACGGCAGCGATCGAGGGCCTGAAGGCGCTGAAGCGCCCCACCGCGGTCATCATCCACACCGACTCCCGCTATGTGCTGGACGGCGCGTCGAAATGGCTGAAGGGCTGGAAGAAGAACGGCTGGAAAACCGCCGACAAGAAGCCGGTCAAGAACGAGGATCTGTGGCGCGCACTGGAAGCGGCGATGGATGGCCATGCCATCGAATGGCGCTGGGTGCGCGGCCATTCCGGCCATCCGGAGAATGAGCGGGCCGATACGCTGGCCCGCTCCGCAATCCCCGCCCGATAGTTACGGAAGCTGGCCCAGCATATATTCCGCGCTCGACACCTCGAACGCGCCCGGCTGCTCGACGTTCAGCGAGGTCACCACCCCATTGTCCACGATCATGGAATAGCGCTGGCTGCGCTGACCCATGCCGAACTTGGTGCCGTCCATGACAAGGCCCACCGCGCGGGTGAAATCGCCATTGCCGTCCGCCAGCATGCGCACCTTGTCGCCGGAATTCTGGTCCTTGCCCCAGGCGCCCATCACGAAGGCATCGTTCACCGACACGCAGGCGATGGTATCGACGCCTTTGGCCTTAAGCGCATCGAAATTCTGCACGAAACCCGGCACATGTTTGGCCGAGCAGGTGGGCGTGAACGCGCCGGGCAGCGCGAACAGCGCCACCTTCTTGCCCGCGAACAGCTGGTCGCTGGTGACAGGCGCGGGCTTGCCGTCCTGCATTTCCATGAAAGTCGCAGCAGGAACCTTGTCGCCAACCTTGATCGTCATTCGCGTCTCCATTCTGTGAGGCGGCGGACTTTAGCCAAGGGCGCGCGGACGCGCTAGCGGGTCTCTTTCAGTGGCGCCGGTTCGGTATCGTAATGACGGGCAATATAATTCAGCGCGTCGGTGGCCCGCATCGCCGGAGCGAAATGATAGCCCTGGCCATATTCGCAGCCCAGGCCGGTCAGCCATTGCGCGTCGGCTTCGCTTTCGATCCCCTCGACAACCACACTGCGCTTCAGGTCATGCGCCAGGCTGATGATCGAGGTCAGCACCACCTCGCCATCGGAGTCGATCTCGGTTCCGCCATGCCGGGCCAGGAAGCTGCGGTCGATCTTCACCGTGTCGAACGGAAGGTGGCGGAACTGGCTGAGGCTGGAGGTTCCTGTGCCGAAATCGTCGATGGACAGCCCTGCCCCGGCGGCACGCAGCCGCTCCAGCATGTCGGGCAGATTGCCATCCGACATCACCGCGCTTTCTGTGATCTCCAGATTGAGTGTGCCCGGCGCGACATCCGAGGCGGCGAGTATCTTCTTGAACGAACTTTCGAAACGGAAGTCGCGCAACTGCCGCCGCGAGAGATTGACGCTGATGAACAAGGGCGGCCTAAGCGGGAAATAGCGCTGCCAGCGGGCCAGATCGGCGGCGGCGCGCTCCAGCGCGAAATGGCCAAGCTGGACGATGAGCCCGGTCTCCTCGGAGTGGGCGATGAACTCCGACGGCTCGATGACGCCCTTCTGCGGATGTTGCCAACGCAGCAATGCCTCGAAGCCCGCGATGCTGCGGTCCGACAGCCGCACGATGGGCTGGTACCACACATCCAGATGCCCGACGCTGAGGGCATGGCGCAATTCGCTTTCCAGCGCCACCGAATCCGCAGGAGCCGCGATCTGCAGGTCGGCCGAATAAACCTTCGCCGATGCGCCCCCGATTTTCTTGGCGGCGCTCATCGCCAACTCGGCATTGGCGATCAGGCCCAGCGGCTCAACCCCGTCCGCGCCCGTGACGACGCCGATGCTGGCGGGCGCGAACACTTCGCGGCCGTCATGGCGGAAAGGCGGCGTCGTGATTTCCAGCAGCGCATCGCCATAGGCATGCGGCGCGCGGCGTGGGCTGGCGAACAGCAGCGCGAAAGAGTCGCCGCCGACACGGAACAGATGTCCGCCCTCCGCCTCGGCGAACTTGGCCAGCCGGCGCGCCATCTGCTGCAGCACCATGTCCGCGCCCGCATCGCCCAGGCTGGCATGGATCGCCTTGAAACGGTCGATATCCAGCAGCGCAAACAGCGCAGCCGGAAAGCCGCTGCCCAGCGCGTCCAGTTCCTCCATCAGCGCCACGCGATTGCCCAAGCCTGTCAGCATGTCGCGCGGCGGCCCGGGGGCCGCTTCCGCCTGCTTGCGCTGGTCGATGTCGGACAGGAGCCCCAGACAGTCGGACGGCACATCCTGCTCGGTCACGATGGTGGCGCGCAGTTCCAGCCAGCGATAGGTACCGTTCGGCGCACGGCAACGGAATTCCAGACGGAAGGCCGAGCCCGGCTGCTGGCGATACTGCTCCAGCGCATCGACATAGACGTCACGGTCATCGGGATGAATCTGCGCGATCCAGTCGGCATGGGCGATGGTGGTGCGCTGGCCGAAGCCCGCCATCTGCGTGCCTTCGGGCGACAGGGTCAGAAGCTCGGCACGGAAATCCAGATCGAACACGCCCTGATGCGATGCGCCTATCGCGGCCAAGGCCAGATTGGCGGCGGGCGCATTGTCATCGACCGGCCCTTCCACGGCGCGCGCTTCCAGCAGCCGCGCCGCGTTGGAGCCGTGCAGGAACGGCAGCACCGCTATTTCCTCGCTGGCGATCACGGCCAGCGCCAGCAGGATCGCGCCCGCTGCCGCGAAGCCGCCCGTCGCGGCCGGGCCCGTCAGATTTTCGCCCAGTCCGCCCAGGGCGGTCACCGCCGCCGCCAGCGCCACAAGCGCAAAGGCCGCGGCGCTGGGCGCAACGACCTGCGCCGCCTTAACGCCGCGCTTGCCGCAATAGACGAGATAGGCGGCCACCGCCATGCTGCCCGCCACGATGACGATATAGGTCGCCAGCGCCGCGCCCGGCAGACCGACATAGGCCAGCAGGCCAAGGCCGAACAGACCCCATAGCGACCAGTAGAAAGCCTTCTGGCGCTGGGGCCAGATCTCGCGCAGCGGAATGATGGCATCCGCCAGCCGTGCACCCGCCGCCAGCGCCAGCGCGATCAGGAAAGCCGATAGGCCATAAGGCCCGCCCACGCGCGTCGCGAGGC
>JAFIHO010000401.1 GCA_017849395.1 Hyphomicrobiales bacterium | reverse complement strand
GTCCGGGGTCTTCGTCTGTTGGGTTACGGATTTGCGCCACCCTATCTGCGCGCCTTTTCCGGCGAGGCCGAACGGGTGGTGGCCGCGATGCCCGCCCGCATGGGTGTCATCGCATGGCCGCGCGACAAATGCGCCACCACCCTGTGCGCGGAAGATGCGCTGCCCTTTCCCGATGTGTTCTTCGACCGGATCCTGATCGTTCATGGACTGGAAGGGGCGGAGAATCTGCGCCTGCTGCTGCGCCAGATCTGGCAGGTGCTGGCGCCGGAAGGACGGGTGCTCATCATCGCGCCCAATCGCGCCAGCCTTTGGGCACAGGTCGAACGCTCGCCCTTCGGTCATGGCCGTCCCTTCTCGCGCGGCGAACTGCACCGCATGTTGCGCGAGGCGCTGTTCGAACCGGGCCGCTGGGAGCGCGCCCTCTACGCGCCGCCGGTCCGCAGCCGCGCGCTTGTGCGCAGCGGCGCGGGCTGGGAACGCGCGGGCGCGCGGCTGTTCCCCGGCGTCGGCGGCGTGCATGTGGTGGAAGCGGCCAAGTCGCTTTATGCCGCGCCGCCGCTGGTGGCGGGCACCGCGCAACAGGCGCAATTCAAGACCGTCAGTTCAGACGTTTAAGACTTTTTCTTCAGCAGGAAGATCGCGCCCGGCGCGAGCAGGTTCGGTCCCCAGGCATCGGGCCGCATCGGGCGGGTGCTGCCATCTTCGCGCAGGGCATGGGCCTCCACCGTCTGCGCGCCGCAGATTTTCGTCAGGTCCACGAAATCCGCCAAGGTGCACAGATGAATGTTCGGCGTGTCGAACCAGGTGTAACCCAGCGCCCGGGTCTGGGGCATGCGCCCGCCGGTCAGGAGCGACAGCCGCACCTTCCAATGTCCGAAATTCGGCAGCGACACCGCCGTGCGCCGTCCGATGCGCAGCAGATGATCCAGAACGGCGCGCGGCTTTTCGGTCGCCTGGATGGTCTGGGACAGGATCACTGCATCGAACACATCGGCTGGATAATCCACCAGGTCGCTGTCGGCATCGCCCTGCACCACCGCCAGCCCGCGCGCCACACAGGCATTCACATTCTGCTGCGAAATCTCGATGCCGCGGCCATCGACATTCTTGGTGCGCACCAGATGTTCCAGCAGCGCGCCGTCACCGCAACCCACATCCAGCACCCGCGCGCCGGGACGAATCATCGCCGCGATGGCGGCCAGATCGGGACGCAGGCGCGGCGTGGAAACCGGCGTGTTCATCAGACGCCCTCCGCCAGCGCGACGGAATTGATGAAGCCGCGCACGGTGTCGTCCATCTCCGGCTCGTCCAGCAGAAAGGCATCATGGCCCTTGTCGCTTTTGATCTCGACAAAGCTGACCGGCGCGGCCACGGCGTTCAGCGCATGGGCGACGCGCTTGTTCTCGACCGGCGGAAACAGCCAGTCGCTGGTGAAGGAGATGATGCAGAAGCGCGTCGGGCTGCCGCGGAACGCTTCCGCCAACTGTCCCGCATGTTCCTCCGCCAGGTCAAAATAATCCATCGCCCGGGTGATGTAGAGATAGGAGTTGGCGTCGAAGCGGTCCACGAAGCTCTGACCCTGATGGTGCAGATAGGATTCGATCTGGAAATCCGGCGCGAACTGGAAGGACAGCGCGGCGCGGTTCTGCAAGGCGCGGCCGAACTTCCGCTGCAGCGCCATTTCGGACAGATAGGTGATGTGCGCCGCCATGCGCGCCACCGCCAGCCCTTTGGCCGGGCGCGTGCCCGCGAGCTGATATTCGCCATTCTTCCAGTCGGGATCGGCCATGATCGCCTGACGGCCCACTTCATGGAACGCGATGTTCTGCGCCGAATGACGCGCGGCGCAGGCGATCGGCACCACGGCGCGCACCGATTGCGGATAGGATGCGGCCCATTGCAGCGTCTGCATTCCGCCCATCGAGCCGCCAACCACCGCCAGCAGCGTCTTGATGCCCAGGTGATCGACCAGCCGCTTCTGCGCCCGCACCATGTCGCGGATGGTGACCAGCGGGAAATTCAGGCCATAGGGCTTTCCCGTGGCCGGGTCGGTTTCGGACGGGCCGGTCGAACCCATGCAGCCGCCAATGACATTGGCGCAGATGACGAAGAAGCGGTTGGTATCGATGGGCCGGCCGGGGCCGACCATGGTCGTCCACCAGCCCGGCTTGCCGGTGACGGGATGGGCGGAGGCGACGAACTGGTCTCCGGTCAGCGCGTGGCAGATCAGGATGGCGTTGCTCTTGTCGGCATTGAGCGCGCCATAGGTCATATAGGCGACCGTGAAGGGCACAAGGCTGCGGCCGCAATCCAGCGGCAGCGGCTCGGCAAAGGTCACCGCATGGCCGATATCGGCTTCATGGACGGTGACCGGGCGCAGAAAACGGGGCGTTTCCGACATAGTCCGGTCCTTCGGCGCGCTAGCTAAGGCTCGTATATAGGTATGTCAACGAATGCCGGGTCTGCACTTTCCTTTACCGGCCCCTGCCACTATCAATACCGCCCTTTTGGAAACTGTCATGAGCCCGACGCCCAAGCCCGGCATCCTGGATATCGAAGCCTATGTCGGCGGCCGCGCCGCCATTCCGGGCGTCGCCAAGGTGTACAAATTGTCGTCCAACGAGTCCCCGCTGGGACCGAGCCCCAAGGCGGTTGAGGCGCTAACAGCCGCCGCCCATGACCTGCATCTGTATCCCGATGGCTCCTCCCGCCTGATGCGCGAGGCCATCGCCGAGGTTTACGGCCTTGATCCGGCGCGCATCATCGCGTCGGGGGAAGGCTCGGACGCGCTGCTTACTATGCTGGCGGCCGCCTATCTGCAGCCGGGCGACGAGGCGCTGTTCAGCGAGCATGCCTTCCTTGTCTACAAGATCGCCACCCTGGCCAACAGCGGCAAGCCGGTGGTGGTGGGCGAGAAGAACCTGCGGGTGGATGTCGATGCCATGCTGGCCGCGGTGACGCCGCGCACTAGGCTGGTCTATATCGCCAACCCCAACAATCCCACCGGCACCTATATCACCCATGAGGAGATGCGGCGGCTGCATGCCGGTCTGCCGAAGAGCACGCTGCTGGTGATCGACGCCGCCTATAGCGAATATGTGCGCAAGAATGATTACGAAGCCGGGATCGAGATGGTGTCACGCTTCGACAATGTGGTGATGACGCGCACCTTCTCCAAGATCTATGGCCTGGCGGCGCTGCGCATCGGCTGGGCCTATGCGCCTGCTGCGGTGTGCGATGTGCTGAACCGTATCCGCGGCCCCTTCAACACCGGCACCATCCAGCAGCATGTCGCGGCGGCAGCGATCCGCGACCGTGCCCATACCGAGAAGGCCGCGACGCACAATGCGGAGTGGCTGGGATGGCTGACGGCGGAAATCCGCAAGCTGGGCCTGTCCGTCACCGATAGTGTCGGAAACTTTATCTTGATCCGGTTTCCGGCCGGCGCGAAGAATGCGGCCGAGGCCGACCGGTTTCTCAGTTCGCGCGGCGTTATCCTGCGCGCGGTGGGCAGCTATGGTCTGCCGGATTGCCTGCGCATGACAGTGGGAACGGAGGAGGAAAACCGGCTGACGGTTTCCCTTCTGAAGGAGTTCATGGGGGGCTGACGATGGAGCCTTTCAACAAGCTGGCGATTATCGGCCTTGGGCTGATCGGTTCGTCCATCGCCCATGCGGCGCGGCGCGGCAAGCTTGCGAAGCAGATCGTGGGCCATGACGCCAGCGCCGATGTGCTGAAGCGCGCCCGCGCCGTGGGCTTCGCCGATGCGCTGGAGTTCGATATTGGCGCGGCCGTGGCCGATGCCGACCTGGTCATCCTGTGCGTGCCGGTGGGCGCGATGAAGGCCGCCGCCGCCGCGCTCGCGCCGCATCTGGCCAAGGGCGCGATCCTGTCGGATGTGGGCGGCGTGAAGGGATCTGTGGTGTCCGATATCGGGCCGCTGGTGCCGAAGGGCGTGCATTTCATTCCCGCCCATCCCATCGCGGGCACGGAATTTTCCGGCCCGGAAGCGGGCTTCGCCACCCTGTTCGATGGCCGCTGGTCGATCATTACCCCGCCGCCCGGCGCGGACGCAGGCGCGGTGGCCCGGCTGAAGGAATTCTGGCAGGGCCTGGGCAGCCAGGTGGAGCTGATGGACCCGGCCCATCACGATCTGGTGCTGGCGATCACCTCCCACCTGCCGCATCTGATCGCCTACAATATCGTCGGCACCGCGCATGACCTGGAAGCGGTGACCGAAGGCGAAGTGATCAAATATTCCGCGGGCGGGTTCCGCGACTTCACCCGCATCGCCGCCTCCGATCCTACCATGTGGCGCGATGTGTTCCTGAACAACCGGCAGGCCGTGCTGGAAGTGCTGGGCCGCTTCAACGAGGATCTGAGCATCCTGACCCGCGCGGTGCGCAATGGCGACGGCAAATTGCTGTTCGATTTTTTCACCCGCACCCGCGCCATCCGCAAGGCGATCATCGAGCAGGGCCAGGACAGCGCCGCGCCGAACTTCGGGCGGAAATAAAACTAGTAAAGTCCGGACAACAGCTTTTCGAACGCGGCGGACTGTTCCGGTGTCAGGCCGGTCTTGTCCAGTTGCGCCGAGCCATTGGCGGCGCGCCAATCGGCGGACGCTTGCGGCCAGGACTTTTCGCCATCCAGCAGGCCAAGGAAGGGCGCACCGGGCCTGATGCTTCCGGTTACACGCGGCTTGGCGATCACCGCCCCGCCCGTCGAGAGATTGTCGGCGCTCGCGACCAGATCGAGCATGTCCTGTCCCGGATCGCGGCGGAGATGGAATTGCAGCCGCCGCGCGGTGAAGGGCACTGGGCCGCCGCGTCCGTCCGCCTCCGTGATGTCGAGATCGAACCGTAAAAGTCCCTTCCCTTCAAACACCGCGCTGGCATGAAGCGCGCCGGGCAGGAAGCTCAGGTCATGCGCCGCGCCGTCGGCATCCATCCAGGACAGGCGTTGCTGCCCGGCTGCTTCCATCACTTCCTGGGCGCGGCCATAGGTGAGGGAATGCGTGGCGAACCTGTCGCTTTCCCACGCGAAGGGGCCATGCGCGCCCGCGCCCTTCACCGACACGCCTTCCAGCACCAGATCGAGATTGAAGGGAAAGCCGGAGAGCGTCTTGCCGCGCCAGTCGATGATGATTCCGGGCGCAGCCTCATGGCCTTTCATCGCATCCAGCTTGCGGTTCAGCGCCGACGCGGCGTTCCACCAATGCAGCGAGACGAAAGCCGTCAGGGCCAGGAACATCAGAAGGGGGGCGTAAAGCCAGAAGCGGCTGGAATAGGACATCCGCTAAACTATCCGCACTTGGAATAGCCGCAGGACATGCAGGAATCGCAGCCTTCCAGCTTGACGAAACTGGCGTCGCCGCAGCGCGGGCAGAAACGGGCGCGCGCGCCTTCCGGCGGAAGATGGGAAATATCGGGCGTCGCCGCAGTGAACGCGGGAGCGCGGGCATTCATGAAGCCGATTTCGACCATATGCCGCTCGATCACCTCGCCAATGGCCGCCAGCAGGGAGGGCACATAGCGGCCAGCCATCCATTGCCCGCCGCGCGGATCGAAGATCGCCTTCATCTCGTCCACCACGAAGGACACGTCACCGCCGCGCCGGAACACCGCCGAGATCATCCGGGTCAGCGCCAGCGCCCAGGCATAAGCCTCCATGTTCTTGGAGTTGATGAACACCTCGAAGGGCCGCCGTCGACCGTCCTTCTCGATGTCGTTGATGGTGATGTAGAAGGCATGGTCGCTGTCGAGCCATTTGATCTTGTAGGTACGGCCCATCAATTCGTCGGGCCGGTCCAGCGGCCTGGTCATGTAGACCACAGCGCCGGGGCGCGGCTCCGGGATCGGCAGCGGCAGTTCGGGCTGTTCCTCGCGTGCGATGAGTTTTTCGGCGGGAATCGCCTGGGCCGGTTCCTCGAAGGTGCTGAGCACCGAGCCCGTCACCGCATTGGGCCGATAGGTGGTGCAGCCCTTGCAGCCCGTGGCATAGGCTTCCTCATAGACATGCGCGAAATCCTCGAACGCGATGTCGGCGGGCACATTGATGGTCTTGGAGATGGCGCTGTCGATGAAGGGCTGCGCCGCCGCCTGTACCGCCAGATGGTCGGCGGGGCTCAGCGTCTGGGCGTTGACGAAATAATCCGGCAGCGCGCTGTCCTCGCCATATCTGGCGCGGAAGGCGCGCACGGCGAAATCCTCGACCGTCTCGCTTTTGCGGCTGCCGTCGGGCTGCAGCACCTTGCGCTCATAGCTGTAGGCGATCACCGGCTCGATCCCGCTCGACACATTGCCCGCGAACAGCGAGATGGTGCCGGTCGGCGCGATGGAGGTGAGCAGCGCATTGCGGATGCCATGCTCCGCGATGCCGTCGCGGATATCCTGTGGCAGCGCCTGGATGTGGGGACGTGACAGATAGGCATCCCTGTCGAACAGCGGGAATACGCTCTTTTCCTTCGCCAGCGCGACGGACGCGCGATAGGCGGCATGGCTGAGGGCCGACAGCCAGGTGCGGATCAGGATCAGGCTGTCCAGTGAACCATATTTCACCTTGCAGAAGATCAGCGCGTCGGCCAGCCCGGTCACGCCGAGCCCGATGCGGCGCTTGGCCATCGCTTCGTGATGCTGCGCGTCCAGCGGGAAACGCGACACGTCGATGGCGTTGTCCAGCATGCGCACCGCGGTGGCGACGAGCTTCTCCAGCTCGTCGAGATCGAGCGAGGCGCCATCCTCGAACGGGTTCTTCACCAGCTTCGCCAGGTTGATCGACCCCAGCAGGCAGGCGCCATAGGGCGGCAGGGGCTGTTCGCCGCAGGGATTGGTCGCGGCGATGGTCTCGCAGTAATTCAGATTGTTCAGCGCATTGATGCGGTCGATGAAGATCACGCCCGGTTCGGCATAATCGTAGGTCGAACGCATGATGCGGTCCCACAGCGCGCGTGCCTTGAGGGTCCGGTACACCTTCCCGTCGAATTTCAGATCCCAGTCGGCGTCCGCCTTCACCGCCGCCATGAAGGCATCGCTTGCCAGCACCGACAGGTTGAAGTTGGTCAGCCGTCCGGGCGTGCGCTTGGCGGCGATGAATTCCTCGATATCGGGATGATCGACCGACAGGGTCGCCATCATCGCGCCGCGCCGCGATCCCGCGCTCATGATGGTGCGGCACATGGCGTCCCACACATCCATAAAGGACACCGGCCCGGACGCATCCGCGCCCACACCCGCCACCGCCGCGCCCCGTGGCCGCACCGTGGAGAAGTCATAGCCGATGCCGCCGCCCTGCTGCAGGGTCAGCGCCGCCTCACGCAGGGCCGAGAAGATGCCGTCCATGGAGTCGGGGACGGCCCCCATCACGAAACAGTTGAACAGGGTGACGCTGCGCCTGGTCCCAGCCCCCGCCAGGATGCGGCCGGCGGGCAGGAAACGATGCCCCATCAGGGCGCGGGCAAATTCGGCGGCGCGCAGGCCGCGCTGGTCCGCCGGTTCCGCCCCGGCCAGGGCGACAGCCACACGGGCCCAACTGTCCGCCACATTGCGATCCAGGGGCGTGCCGTCCGCCGCTTTCAGGCGGTATTTCATGTCCCAGATCTGGGTGGAGATGTCGCTCATCGGGCCGGTTTCAATCAAAGCTGCTGAGGTTCAACTATACCGTGGGAAACCTTTCTTAATATGGCGTTTACCGTATGGGATACCAGCCCGGCACCATCCCCGTAAGCAATTCTAGTCATTAGGTAATTTATATTTCCGGGCGGCCTGGAAGCGCAGGCGCTCGACCTGTAGCCGGTACAGGGGGCCCAGCCGGGCGAAGAGATTGCGATTCCACCCTCCGGCCCGCAGCAGGCCATGCAGGCGGAGCAACAGGTCCAGGATGCTGTCCGGCCGGCGCGCCGCCGCTACCGGGTCGAGATAGTCGTTCAGCAGGATAGCGGGAGAGGAAGCCGACAGCCGGACCGCGACACCCCGCGCCATTTCCGCCGTGACATGGGCCAGGAAAGCCGGGCGGCGGATCGCTGCCTCGCCGCCCGTAATCATGAAATGCAGGCCATAGCCCGCCGCCCGGTATTGTTGCGCCAGCCGCTCGGGGCCATCGCGCACGATCATCACCCCGCTCAAATCCGGCCGCCAGTCCGGGCCCAGTTCGGCGGATTGCCGCCAGCCGCACAGGAATCCCCGGCACACTTCATAGCGGCTGGCATAGATGCCGCAGCCGGTGCCCGTGTGATGCGGACACAGCACGCCCGCGTCCTTGAAGAATCCCGGCTGCACGATCTTGAGCTCGACGCAGCAGGCGCGGCAGGGACCGCATTGCTTTTCGACCGGCTTTTTCATGGCGCGGACGACAACAGCCTGGCGGTCGCGTCCTCGATGCGCTGCTCCAGCAGCGGCATGAAGGCGGAGCGCTTCAGGCCCGGCGGGATGGGCTCAAGGAATTGCAGCGTGATGGTGCCGGGCCGTTTGAAAAACCCTGTCCAGTATGCGCCGGAATCCAGCGCCACCGGCACGCAGGGCAAACCCAGACCGGCATAAAGCCCCGCCACGCCCGGCTTGTAGTCGGGCGGCGCGCCGGGCTTTTTGCGGGTGCCTTCCGGGAAGATCAGGATCGGCCGCCCCTCGCCCGTGACGCGTTCCGCCGCCTTGATCATGCCGCGCAGCGCCGACGCCTTGCCCGAACGGTCGATGGGAATGGCAGCGGCCTTCCACAGATACCAGCCGTAAAAGGGGATGTAGAGCAGGTTCCGCTTCAGCACGATGCCGGGCCGGTCCAGTGCCAGCCACAGCGCCAGCGTGTCCCACATGCTCATATGCTTGGCCGCCACCAGCACCGCGCCCTTGGGCGGTTCTCCCACCACGCGCCAGTCGATCCCCGCGATGACCCGAAGCCCCCAGAAGGTCAAGTGCGACCAGCAGCGCGACATCCACACCGTCGCGCCGCGCGGCAGGACCAGCACCGGCAGGAACAGGCTCGCCATCGTCACCGACAGGATCGAGAACCAAAGCAGGAACGCCAGGGAACGCAGCCAGATCATGCGCCCATCATGCCGAATGCAGCCGCGCCAGGCCGGTTGCGGCCAGACTGCCGAGATATTTCACATATTCACGCTGCATCAGCGCGGCGGTGCGGGGCTGACGCCACCAGTGATCGACATCGACCCTGTCGGGATCAACCGGCCAGGATGTCAGCGCCACATCGGGCATCAGGGTGGCGAATTCGCGCCGCGCGCGCGGCATGTGATAGCGCGCCGTGACAATGACCAGGCTGCCGAAACGATGCTCGCGCACCCATTCCGCCGCTTCCTCGGCATTGTCATGCGTGTCCTGCGCGGCATAGCCGATATCGGCGCAGCATTCGAACCGCGCCTTGCCATGCGCCCGATGGCCCAGCACCCGCTTGGTCGTCTCCATGTCCACGCCGGAGATGAGCAGGCGTTTTCCGACGCCTTTCTCCAGCAGCGCCACGGCGGTATCCAACCGTTCCTCGCCGCCGGTCAGCACCACGATGCCGTCCACCTTCGGCGTGGCCTGTGGCACATCCGGCAGGCGCGCGACGAACACCAGGAAGCCCAGGGCATAGGCTCCCAGCGCCAGTAGGATCGCGGTGAAGAAAGCGCGCAAGACGAAAAGCTCCAGTCCCCCAAGGGGCGAAGAATAGCAGCCGGAAGCGCCTCAATAAATCGCCCGCACCACCGACAATACCGAGAACCGCGCCGTCGCCCAGGCGATCAGGGCCGTGGCGGCAGGCACCGTCAACAGCCAGGGCAGTTCGCTCCAGCGCAGCGACAGGGGCGGCAGGAAGGGCACCGGCTCGAATCCGAAAATTTCCAGCCCGCCCACGCCCACAAACAGCAGCGCCGCGAACATCGCGCCCGCCAGCGCCGACACCAGCGCCGAGAGAAGATAATGCCATTCCACGCTGCGCGCGATGAAACCGGGCATCGCACCCATCTGATGCAGCAGCGCCACCATTTCGTGATGCGCGTCCAAGCCGGCCCGCGTCGCGAAGGACACCACGCCCACATTCGCCAGCGCGATCAGGATCAATATTCCGTAGGCGGAATATCGCACCGTGTCGGCCAGCCCTTCCAGCCGCTGGATCCAGCGGCGGTGATCGTCCAGCAGCGCCTGGGGCACCGCCTTGAGCAGGCGCTCCGTCAGAGCCGGTATATCCACCTGCGCGCCGGGCATGATGTCGGCATCGATCAGGCGCGGCAGCGGAATGCCTTCGGCCATGCCTGCCTTGCCGATCCACGGCTCTACCAGGGCGGCGAGTTCGGCATGGGACAGGGGCGCGGCATGGGCAATGCCCGGCGTACTGTTCAGCACTCGCAACGCGGCACGGGTATCGCGCTCCAGACCGCTGCGTGGATCGCCGCTTTCGGGCGGGGCGATCTGCACCGTGATGCGGTTGGCCAGGCCCGCCTGCCAACCTTCCGCGGCGCGGTCGGCGATCAGCGACGCCCCCAGCGCCAGCGCGGCCAGGAACGCCATCACCGCGATGACGAAATCCAGCGGCGCCGCGCCCTTGTCGCGGGGCAGCACCGAGCCGCGGCTTTCGAAATTCATCTCTCTCACAGGATCGTTCCCGTCGTGCCGCGCAGTTCCACCAGCCGCCCTTCCACCAATCGCATTTCCCGCGCCCTGGTCGCCTCGATCAGCGCGCGGTCATGGGTGGCGATCAGGACGGTGGTACCCAGCCGGTTCAGTTCCGCGAACAGCCGGATCAGCCGCGCGCCCATTTCCGGATCGACATTGCCGGTCGGTTCGTCGGCGATCAGCAGGTCCGGCCGCGCCACCACCGCGCGCGCGATGGCGACGCGCTGCTGCTCGCCGCCGGACAATGTCGGAGGCGGCGCGCCCAGCCGATCGCCCAGCCCCACCCAGGACAGAAGCTCGCGCACGTCATGGCTGTAATCGGAGCTGGTCTTGCCCGCCAGACGCAGCGGCAGGGCCACGTTGTCGAAGGCGGACAGATGGTCCAGCAGACGGAAATCCTGAAACACCACCCCGATGCGGCGGCGCAGGGCGGGCAATTCGTTCCGCCGCGCGGTCGCCAGATCCTTGCCGAACAGGGTGATGAGGCCGCGCGATGGCGGCTCCGCGATGTACATGAGTTTGAGAAGCGTGGTCTTGCCCGCGCCCGACAGGCCGGTCAGGAAGGTGAAGGAGCCGGGCTCCAGCACGAAACTGACATCGCGCAGCACTTCGGGTCCCGCGCCATAACGCATACCCACATTTTCGAAGCGAACCATGGCCGAACATATAGAGCGGTCCCAGGAAAAGTGGCTACCGGTTTTCCGTCCGGGACCGCGACCAAAAGAAGAAGCCCGCCTTGCGGTCATCGGCCCCCCCGCCTATTTTCAACAGCCTGATTTCAGAGGCATTTTTCCGGCGGCGGGCGGTTGACACTTTCCTTAAAAAGGTTGCGGTAGCATCACGGCGCATGATCATCTCATGTCCATCCTGCCAGACACGCTATCAGGTCGAGGAGGCGAAATTTCCGCCCCTGGGCCGTACGGTCCGGTGCGCCAAATGCGGCAATAGCTGGCACCAGGCCGCGCCGGAGCCTGAACCGGCGCCGGCGATCGCGGACGAGGCCATCGGGACCGTACCGGATTTCGCGCCCGGCGCGCCCGAAACCGCATCGCAACCCGAATCCGCGCCAACGCCCGAGCCGGAGGCGAGCCCCACCGCCGGAATCCGTCCCACTTTTCAGCCGCTGTCTCCGCCGCGCGCCGCCAAACCGCGCCGCTCCCTGCTGCCCAAACGCGAGGGCCCGATCCTGCCGCTCATCGGCGTGGTCGCGGGCTGGCTGGTTCTGATCGGCGTGGTACTGGCCATCGCGATCTCGGCGGTGCGCTATCGCCAGGACATCGCTTCGATCTGGCCGCAATCGGCGGGCGTCTATTCCAGCCTGGGCATGAAGGTCAGCGCCTCGCCCATCGATTTCCGCAATGTCGATTACCATCGCGAGATCGAGGATGGCGTGGTGGTGCTGGCGGTGACGGGGCGCATCGTCAACAATGGCAACCGCGAATTGCCGGTGCCGCAGACCATCCGGATCACCCTGAATGACGGCGACAATCGCGAACTCTATCACTGGAGCTTCCATCCCCGGCTGGCCAATGGTACGCCGGTAACCAGGCTGAAGCCCGGCGAATCGGTGCCATTCGTCACGCGCCTGTCCAGCCCTCCGGCGGCCTCGCGCCATCTGGAAGTCCGCTTCGTCAAGGATGGATCATGAGTTTGCCTGCCGTTCTTTATCCCGCCGATGACATCGCGGCGCGTTTGCGCGCGCTTGTAAAAAAGCTGGCCGTTCTGCCGGACAGGCCGCAGGTCGCTGCCCCGGTGCTGGTTGGCGCCTTCGTGTTCGCCGCCGATCTGGTGCGCGCCATGGCGGAAGAAGGCGTGCATCTGGAAACCGAGATGATCTGGCTGCGCTCTTATGGCAATGCGCGGGTGGGCAGCGCTCTATCGGTGCTGGCCGCGCCATCCGACCATGTGAAGGGCAAGCATGTGCTGCTGGTAGATGGCGTTCTGGACAAGGGCCACACCATCGCGCGTTCGACCAAGCTGCTGATCGAAGCGGGTGCCGCGTCCGTGAAAACCGTGGTGGCGGTGGACAAGCTGCATGACGACGCGGTGGCCCGCGCAGATTATGCGCTCTATACCGGCGTGAAGGATTTCATCGTCGGCTATGGCATGGACGATGCGGGCAAGTATCGCGCGCTGCCGTATATCGGGAAGGTCGAAGCCTAGAACGCCTTGAGCAGCCGGTCGATATAATCCCGTTCCTGCTGCGGCCGTCCCATTTCGCCCGCGCGGCGGCGCAGTTCCTTGAGGATCTCCCGCGCCTTCGCCAGATCGCTGGGCCCCGGAATTTTCACCTGCGAATTGCCGAAGGGCGAGCCGCCGCGTCCCAGGGGATCGTCCTTGCTGTTGCCCTGCGCGCGCTGGCCCTGCTGCTTCAGGGCTTCGCGCGCCAGTTCGCCCGCGCCCTGGCGCAGGGCTTCCAGCGCCTTCTTCTGGGAATTTCCAGCATTGTCCAAATCGTTCTTTCCGAGCGCGCCCTTGGCGTCGCCCATCGCCTTGCCGGCATCCTGGAGTTTCTGCGCCAGCTTGGGATCGAGGCCCTTCATCGCTTCGTTCAACTGTTGCTCCAGCTCGGCCTGCTGCTTCGCCAGTCCCTGCGCGCCGCCATCCTTGGGATCGCCCTGGCCCTGGCGTTGGCGGAAGGTCTTGTCCATCAGCATGCGCTGCTTGCCCATCATGTCGCCGAATTTCTGGATCGCGTCATTGAGCTGCTTGTTGCCCTGCTGGCCCTGGCCGCCCTTCCCACCCTGACCGGCCTGGGCCATGCGCATATTTTCCAGCATGTTCTGCAACAGGGCCAGCATCTGCGCCGCCTGTTCGCGATTACCGCTCTCGGCGAGCTGCTGGATCGCCTTCATCATGGTCTGGATGTCGTCCTCGCTGAGGACCTTGGTATCCGCCGACATGGGCGGCTGCTGGCCGGGCGCGGGCGGCGCATTCTGCAGCGCCTGCATGTAGCGCTGCATGGCCTGGTTGTAGCGCTTGAGAAGTTCGTCAATGACCTCCTGCGGGGCGCCCGATGCCAGCGCGGCGGTGATCTGGGCCTGCAATTTGCGCAATTCCTCTGCCGCATTGAGCAGGCCGCCGCGCTCCAGCGCCACCGCCGTCTGCCACAGCAAATCTTCCACCCGATGGAATTCCGGCGCGGTCTTGCCGATCTTCACACCCCAGAAGGCGTTGCGCACCGCCAGATAGATATTCTCGCGCCCCTCATAAAAAAGCTCCGGCGCGACGGCCAGCGCGTCCAGCGCCGCCGTGAAGCGCCGCCGCCCCGCCGCGTCGGAGGTGGCGAGATTCTGCCGCTGCTCGATCAGGGCACGGGCCAGGGGATCGGTGAAGACGCGCATGGGCAGGCGGAAGGTGATGGTCTTGCTGATCGCGGCCTGACCCACCGCGTCTCGCGCTTCCAGCCGCGCATCCACCAGAAGGCCCGCATAGGCATGAGCCGTCAGGTCCACGAAGCTGGTCTGCGACACCGACTTGCCCGGCGCGATGGGCAGGTCGGAGGAGAGCGCCGCGCCCAGCCTGTTGTGCGGGGTCATGATGACCCTGACCGAAGCCACACCATAATCGTCATCCGCCTTGAACGCGAATTTCACCGCATCGCGCTCGGTGCGCGTGGGCGGGCCGTCGAACGCGATATGAGGCGGCGCGTCCGGCACGGCATGAAGCTGCCATTTGCCGATGGCATGGCCGCCGACCCGCACCCGCACCTGTGCGTCATGGCGGATAACGGCGTTGCTGGAATATTCGCCTCTGTCGCCGGTGAAGCGCGGCGCGCTGTTGGGGCCCGCCGTCAGTCCCGGCGCACGCGGCGCGCCGTGCACCCGCAGATTCAGGGTCGAACCGGCAGGCACCGGGATAACCCCGCCATCATTCAGCGCCAGGGATTGCAGCGGCAGGCCGGTATAGGCGGGCGGATCGATCCAGGCGTCGATGCTGGCTGCAGCACCCGCGCCGCTGTCGAAGGCGCTGACCAGCCGGGGAATGATCTGGCCGCGCGAGGCTACCAGCCCCACCACCAGAAGAAGCAGCAGTCCATAGCGCAGCCCGCGCGGATCGGCCTGTTTCAGATTGGTGTGCGGCAGCGCGATGCGGAATCCGCCCTGCGGGATGGTGCGCATCTGATGCGCGCGCCACAGCGCCTGGGCGAATTCGTCGCCCGCTGCCAGCCGGTCGTCTTTTTCGGAGATCGGGCGATGGGCAAAACCGCTGTCGCGTTCCAGCCGCCGCGCGCCATCGGCCCGGCGCGGCCATACGAAGGCCGCGAACCGCTCCGCCAGCGACAGGCCGGTGGCGGTAATGCAGGCCGCCAGCAGCAAGGCCTGCACCGGCCAGGGAATGAAGGGAAACAGACCGAGCAGCGCCAGACACAGATACATGCCGACAAATCCTGCCGCGGGCCATAGCGCGGGCAGAATCCGCTCAACGGCAAGGCTCATCCAGGCCAGCGCAATCCCGCGCCGGAGCGGATCAGTCCGCCAGCCAGCCTGGGATATGGTCTTGCTCGATAAGCTGCTCATGGGTCAGGCGCGGCCGCACAATGCTCCAGTCGCCGCCCTTGACCAGGATTTCAGGCGCAGGCGGACGGGCATTGTAGCTGGATGCCATCACCGCGCCATAGGCTCCCGCCGTCAGAATGGCCACAAGATCGCCGCTTTTGAGTTCCGGCAGCGGCCGTCCCGCGGCGAAAAGGTCCGAGGTTTCGCATACCGGACCAACGACATCGTAAACCGGCCGGGGCGCGCCGGGCCTGGGTTCCGCGACCGCCACGATCTCATGGAAGGACTCGTACAGCGCGGGGCGGATCAGGTCGTTCATGCCCGCATCGATGATGAGGAAAGTCTTGGCGTCGCCGCGCTTCACATAAATGACTTCGCTGACCAGCACGCCCGCATTGGCGGCGATCAGGCGGCCGGGTTCGAACGACAGGCGGCAGCCGAAATCCTTCGTGACCCGCGTCACCATCGCGCCATAGGCGGCGGGATCGGGCGGCGGTTCATTGTTGTTCTCGTAGGGCACGCCCAGCCCGCCGCCCAGGTCGAGACGGGTGATCTTGTGGCCCGCGGCCCGCAATTCGCCGATCAGTTCGCCCACGCGCCGGAACGCCAGTTCGAACGGCTCCAGTTCGGTGATCTGGCTGCCGATATGAACATCGACGCCGACCACCTCGATATTCTTCAGGGTGGCGGCATGGTCGAAGGCTTCACGCGCATGGATGAAGGGGATCCCGAACTTGGTCTCCGCCGTGCCGGTGGTGATCTTGGCATGGGTTTTGGCATCGACGTCGGGATTGATGCGCAAGGTGACCGGAGCACGCTTGCCCAGCGACCGCGCCACGTCATCCAGCGCCGCCAGTTCCGGCTCGCTCTCTACATTGAACTGATGAATGTCCGCGACCAGCGCGGCGCGCATTTCCGCCTTCGTCTTGCCGACGCCGGAGAACACGATCTTCTGGCCCGGGATGCCCGCCGCCAGCGCGCGCGCCAGTTCGCCGCCCGACACGACATCGGCGCCCGCGCCCAGCTTCGCCAATGTCTTCAGCACCGCCTGATTGCCATTGGCCTTGACCGAAAAGGCGATCAGCGAGTCTTTCGGCAGCGCGCCGGAAAACACCTTGTAGTGCCGCTCCAATGTGGCGGTGGAATAGCAATAGAAGGGCGTGCCGGCTTCGCGCGCCAGCAGGTTCAGCGGTACTTCCTCGGCGCACAGCACGCCATCGCGGTACTGGAAATGATTCATCGGGCGGCGATCATCTGCCGATGGGATTGGGTGGCCGGGACGGATCGGGCGCATTGCGCGGCGTCCGTTCGCCATTGGGCTTCACAAGGTCGTTCTTCACGCCGCAACCGGCCATCAGTGAAGCCAGCACGGCGAGGACAAGCAATTTCTTCATTTCAGCCTGTCCTTCCAGAACGCCACCTGTTCCTTCACCCGACCGGGCGCGGTGCCGCCCAGGCTCATGCGCGAATGGACCGACGCATCGAGGGTCAACACATCGAACACCGCCTTGGTGATCGCCGGATCGACGGCCTGCATCTCCTCCAGCGACAGCCTGTCGAGGGTGACGCCCTTTTCCTCAGCGCGCTTGACGATGCTGCCCGCGGTGTGGGGCGCCTCGCGGACCGGCTTTTCCCGCGCCCGCACGATCCAGTCGGCCAGGTCGGTCGCGGTGGGAAAGCCCGGTTCCGCCGCGCGGCGCATCGCTTCGGGCTGCGCCGTCAGGTCGGCCACCATCGCCGCCATCGCGGCCAGCGAAATCTCCAGCGTGTCGGCGGCGTCGAACACCCTTTCCTTGTCTTCCTGCAGGTCGGTGCCATAGGTCAGCACCAGCCCCTTCACCACCGTCGCCAGCGCCACGAAATCGCCCAGCACCCGGCCGGATTTGCCGCGGATCAGTTCGGCGGCGTCGGGATTGCGCTTCTGCGGCATGATGGAGGAGCCGGTGGTGAAGGCATCCGACAGCTTCACGAAACCGAAAGCGGGCGTGGACCATTGCACCAGTTCGCCCGCCAGCCGCGACAGATGCACGGCGGCAATGGAACAGGCCGCCAGATATTCCAGCGCGAAATCGCGCGCCGAGATCGCGTCCATCGAATTGCGCATGGGCCGTGCGAAATGCAGCGCCTTGGCGGTGAATTCCCGGTCGATGGCGAAAGACGTGCCCGCCAGCGCCGCCGCGCCCAGGGGCGATTCATTCAGCCGCTTCTTCGCATCCTCGAAACGGCCCCGGTCACGCGCGAACATTTCGACATAGGCCAGCATGTGATGGCCGAATGTGACCGGCTGGGCGGGCTGCATATGCGTGAAGCCCGGCATGATGGTGGCTATGTGCTTGTCCGCTTGCGCCAGCAACGCGCGCTGCAGCGCCATCAGCCCCTCATCGGCGCGCTGGCAGGCGGCACGCACCCAGAGCCGGAAATCCGTCACCACCTGATCGTTGCGCGAGCGCGCAGTGTGCAGCCGCCCCGCCGCCGGGCCGATCAGTTCGGCCAGCCGCGCCTCGATATTGAGATGGATATCTTCCAGCTCGCGCTTGAAGACGAATGTCCCCGCCTTGATCTCGGCTTCCACCTGATCCAGCCCCGACAGGATCTGGGCCGCGTCTTCCTTGGAAATGATGCCTTCATGGGCCAGCATCCGGGCATGGGCGCGGCTTCCCGCCAGGTCTTCACCCGCCAGGCGCTTGTCGAAATCGATTGAGGGGGTAATCTCCCTCATGATAGCGGCCGGACCGGACTCGAAACGCCCGCCCCACATCTTGTTGGTGCTCATTTGCCTTCCAAAGACATGACCAGAAAAATCGTGATCAGCCTCGCCGTCCTCTGCGCGCTGGGGTTCGGGGTTCTATATGCGAACGGGCTGCTTGATGTCCATGAGAGCCGCAAAACGCGCGACCTGACGCCGCCCGCGCCGATCAAGGCGCTGGTGCTGGAAAAGGAGCTTAAACAGGCCCCCGCCGTCAGCTTTGCCGACATTCAGGGCGGGCGTCATGCCCTGGCCGATTTCAAGGGCCGCTATGTGCTTTTGAACCTGTGGGCCACCTGGTGTGCGCCCTGCGTGGCGGAGCTTCCGGCGCTGGCGACGCTGAAGCTGCGGGTCCCGGCCCTGAAGGTGCTGGCGGTGGATGTCTATCTCAAGGACAAGCCTGCCGACATCGATGCCTTCCTCAAGAGCCACAAGGCTTCGGCGCTGGGCACCCTGACCGACGCCGACAGGTCGGTGAGCCGTTCCTTCGGCGCCTCGTCCCTGCCGGTGACGGTGCTGGTCGATCCGCAGGGCAGAATCATGGCGCGCGCCGAAGGGCCTGCCGAATGGGCGGCGCCGGAGGCGATCGATTACTTCAAGATGCTGGTTAACCACTAACCCGCAGCAGTCACGACGCGAGGGATTTTTCGATCTGGGCAGGAGCGTCGCGCGGAGCGTGCGTTAGCACGTGAGCACGCGCGACGAACCCAGAGCGGAAAAGACCCGCGTCCGCTAGCGCGTCGGCACCGGGTGTTCGCCGCGATAATCGTAGAAGCCGCGCCCGGTTTTCCGCCCAAGCCAACCCGCTTCCACGTACTTCACCAGCAGCGGACAGGGGCGGTACTTGGAATCGGCCAGCCCCTCATAGAGCACCTGCATCACCGACAGGCAGGTATCCAGGCCGATGAAATCCGCCAGTTGCAGCGGGCCCATCGGATGGTTCGCGCCCAGCCGCATCGCGGTATCGATGGCGTCCACATTGCCTACGCCTTCATACAGCGTATAGACCGCCTCGTTGATCATCGGCAGCAGGATGCGATTGACGATGAAGGCCGGGATATCCTCGGCATAGGCCGCGGTCTTGCCGGTCTTCTTCACGATCTCCAGCGCCGCCTGGAACGTGGTGTCGTTGGTGGCGATGCCGCGGATCACCTCCACAAGCTGCATCACCGGCACCGGGTTCATGAAATGCAGGCCGATGAAATGTTCCGGCCGGTCGGTGGACGCCGCAAGACGCGTCACCGAGATGGAAGAGGTGTTGGTGGCGACGATCGCCTTGTCCGACAGACGGGGACACAGATCCTGGAAAATCTTCTTCTTGACCGCTTCGTCCTCGGTCGCTGCCTCGATCACCAGGTCGCGGTCCTTCAGGTCGTCCAGCGCCTGGGTGGTGCGGATGCGCTTCAGGGCCGGGGCGATGAGGTCTTCCTTGATCGCGCCCTTGGCGGCCTGGCGCTGCATGTTCTTCTCGATGCGCTCCAGCGCCTTGCCCAGCGCGTCCTTGTTGACGTCATCCAGCACCACGTCATAGCCGGCCAGCGCCAGCACATGGGCGATGCCGGTACCCATTTGTCCCGCGCCGATCACGCCGATGCGTTCAATAGCCATAAATATACCTTCTCATTTACCGAGCTTGCCCAGCTCCTGATCCAATTCCGGCAGCGCCTGGAACAAATCCGCCACCAGCCCGACATCTGCGACCTGGAAGATCGGGGCTTCCTCATCCTTGTTGATCGCGGCGATCACCTTGGAATCCTTCATGCCCGCCAGATGCTGGATCGCGCCGGAAATGCCCACCGCGATGTAAAGCTCCGGCGCGACCACCTTGCCGGTCTGACCGACCTGATAATCATTGGGCACATAGCCCGCATCGACCGCCGCGCGTGACGCGCCCACCGCGGCGCGCAGCTTGTCCGCGATGGGATCGAGCAGCTTGAAATTCTCGCCCGAGCCGAGCCCGCGCCCGCCGGAGATCACGATCCTGGCCGATGTCAGTTCGGGCCGTTCGGATTTCGACAATTCCTCGCCCGCGAAGGTCGCGGTGCCGGGATCGGAGGCGGGAGCGATTTTCTCGATGGCGGCGCTGCCGCCCGCTTCGGCGGGCTTGAACGCCGTGGCGCGCACGGTGATGACTTTCTTGCCTGCCGGAGCCTGCACCTTCTGGATGGCGTTGCCCGCATAGATCGGCCGCTCGAACGTGTCAGGCGAAACCACCTTCCGGATTTCGGACACCTGC
>JAFIHO010000400.1 GCA_017849395.1 Hyphomicrobiales bacterium | reverse complement strand
GCGCTCGATGTGCCGATGTATTTCGTCTATCGCGACGGGAAATATATCGATGTATCGGGCAAGAGCTTCCGCGATTTCCTGGCGCACAAGATTCCGGAAGTGGAACATCTGGAACCCTCCATGTCGGATTGGGCCGATCACCTGACGACCATCTTCCCCGAAGTGCGGCTGAAACAGTTCCTGGAGATGCGCGGCGCCGATGGCGGCATCTGGCGGCGCATCTGCGGCATGCCCGCGCTGTGGGTGGGTATTCTGTATGACGATGTGGCGCTGGATGCGGCCTGGGACCTGGTGAAGGACTGGACGGCGGAAGAACGGCAGGCGATGCGCGATGCGGTGCCGCGTCAGGCCTTCAAGGTGCCGTTCCGCAAGACCACGGTGCATGAACTGGCGCACCGTATGCTGGAGATTTCATCGGCAGGCCTGAAGCGCCGCGCCGCGCTGGACGGTGCGGGCATGAGCGAGGACGGCTTCCTCAATCCGCTGCGGGAGCTGGTGTCGCGCGGCTATACGCGGGCCGAGGAACTGTGCAAGAATTTCCACGGCGTGTGGGGCCGGGATATGGGGCAGTTGTTCACCGAGTATAATTTTTTATGACGCCGCCGGTGACGAGCCACTGCGGCGAACGTCTCCAAGTTCTTTCAGAAATCGGTGTATTCTTCATCGTCCGCACATGCGGGCCATCCAGTTTTCTGCGGGTAAACGGAAATGAAGCCTGCCCCGATCCTGTCTTTTATTTGCCTAGTCGTGATGATCGGGGTGACTGGTTGCCGCGCTCCGGCAACAAACACGATAGTAGCGCGGGTCCAGAGACCGGACGGACATCTGTCCGCCGTGCTTGTTGAACGTGAGTTAAAGGCTGCGTTGTCGTCAAACGAATTTTTCCTGATCCTGGTACCTCACACCGAGAATATTGGTGAAGCGATAGCCGGAAATGACATCGGAGATAGAGCGGCACTCGTGGCCACAAGGTCCGACAAGGTGACGCTTCAATGGCTGGACAACAGCACCCTGATTGTTGAGTGCAATTCCTGCGGTCTCGAGTCCATCGACATAAACAAGAGGATGGATCGCATTGCCCAAGTGGACGTGGTTTACAGAGGCTTTCCCCCGGGGACGGCATATGGGCGATAGGAATTGCGGTCAGA
This sequence comes from Hyphomicrobiales bacterium, assembly GCA_017849395.1. Taxonomy (GTDB): domain Bacteria; phylum Pseudomonadota; class Alphaproteobacteria; order Micropepsales; family Micropepsaceae; genus Rhizomicrobium. The sequence continues at coordinate 7,958 of JAFIHO010000400.1, read as the reverse complement.
GTATTCTCTGATGCTGTCAGCCGCCGAGTGGCGTGTTGAGAGTCACGGCTTGAACGCCGGGCCCGTCACTGGCGTCTCGGTTGGGATGCGCATTGCGTTCAGGCGGGCGATCATCCAGTGCGGATATTGAACCGGCGGGGCGCTGATTTCGTCCAGCTTGGCCAGGTCTTCTGCCGTCAGCTTCAGCTTTGCGGCTTCGAGATTGTCGTCCAGTTGCGCCACGGTCTTGGCGCCCACGATCAATGTTGTGACCCAGGGCTTTGACAGCACCCAGGCCAGCGCCACGCGTGCCACCGACACGCCATGCGCCTTGGCGATGGGGCGCATCGCGGCGACGATGGCATCGGCCTTGTCCTTGTCGATGGGCGGGAAATCGAAATTCGCGCGGCGGCCTTCCGCGCCGCCTTCGCCGCCGGGTGAGTATTTTCCCGACAGATAGCCGCCCGCCAGCGGCGACCACACCATGCAGCCGATCTGCTGGTCGGCCATCAGCGGCACCAGTTCGCGATCCATGTCGCGGCCCGCGATGGAATAATAGGCCTGCAAACTCTCGAACCGTGCCCAGCCGCGCTTGTCGGCGATCCCCTGCGCCTTCATCAGCCGCCAGGCTTCCCAGTTGGAGCAGCCGATGTAGCGCACCATGCGCTGGGACACGAGATCGTCCAGCGCGCGCATGATCTCTTCCACCGGCGTCACCAGATCGGCCTGATGGATTTGATAGAGGTCGATGTGATCGGTTTGCAGCCGTTCCAGGCTGCGCGACACCGCGTCCATGATATGGCCGCGCGACGCGCCCATGTCGTTCGGGCCCGGCCCCATGCGGCCGAACACCTTGGTGGCCAGCACGATGTCCTTGCGCGGGATGGCGAGGTCCTTCAGCGCCTGACCGGTCATCACTTCGGATTCACCGGAAGAATAGACATCCGCCGTGTCGATGAAATTCACGCCCGCCTCGACGGAGCGTTGGATCAGCGCCGTGGCTTCCGTCTGGTTCAGGGTGCCGATCTTGCCGTCGAAAAAGCCCTTGCCGGAAAAGGTCATGGTGCCGAGGCAGATCTCGGACACATAGAGGCCGGTGTTGCCGAGGCGATTATACTTCATGCGGATTCCGTCTGTGGTTTGTATGTGTCGAAAGCATCGATGGTGCGGGCCGAATAGACCATCGCCGCGCCCGCATTGACCATGATGGCGACGCCCAGCGCGTCCACCACTTCTTCCTTGCTGGCGCCTGCCTTCACCGCCGCTTCGCTGTGCGCATTGATGCAGCCGTCGCAGCGCAGGCTGACCGCCACCGCCAGCGCGATCAACTCGCGTGTCTTGGCGTCCAGATGGTTGGATTTGGCGTTGGCCTTGTGCAGTTCGGCATAGGCTTTCACAAGATCGGGATTGACCTCGCGCATTTCGCGCACGCGCGCGCCGATTTCCTCGCGATACTGTTTCCAGTTTTCCATGGCGTGCTCCGGTTTTTAACGGCGATCCTCGGGCAGCGGGATGAATTCCACGTCATCGCCGGGAATTTTCCCGAATGTACCGGATTTCCATTCCTGCTTGGCGCGTTCAATACGCTCGCGGTTGGAGGAGACGAAGTTCCACCAGATGTGCCGCGGCCCGTCCAGCGGCGCGCCGCCCAGCAGCATCACCCGCGCTGGCGCGTCGGCATAGAGGATCACTTCTTCATTCGGCTCCAGCGCCAGGAACGCGCCGGGGCCGTGGAATTCCACACCGCCGCCATCGCCGCCGATCTGCAATTCGCCATCCACGATGAAGAGACCGCGTTCCTCATGCTCGGCCTTCACTTCCAGGCGTCCGCCCGCCTCGAAGCGCGCGTCGGCGTAGAAGATGGGCGAGAAGACTTTGACCGGCGAGGTGAGGCCGAAGGCGCTGCCGGTGATGAGGCGCAATGTGACATCGTCCTGCACCCGTTCCGGCAGGTCGGCCGCGGCGAAATGCTGGAAGGCGGGCGGCGCTTCTTCGTCCGCCTGGGGCAGGCCAACCCAGCTCTGGATGCCGTGCATGCGATGGCCCGCCGCGCGCACATCATCGCCGGTGCGTTCGGAATGGGCGATGCCGCGCCCCGCTGTCATCCAATTGACATCGCCGGGCCTGATCTCCTGCACCGAACCCAATGTGTCGCGATGCATCTGCGAGCCTTCGAACAGATAGGTGACCGTCGCCAGCCCGATATGGGGATGCGGGCGCACATCGATGCCCTTGCCGGGCGCGAAATCGACCGGGCCGAAATAATCGAAGAACACAAAGGGGCCGATGCTGCGCCGCGCGATCTGCGGCAGAAGGCGGGTGACGAAGAAGCCGTCGCCCAGGTCGTGCGGTTTTCCGGAAATGGGGATCATGCCGGCAACAGTAATGAAGCCGGAGGGGGCTGGCTACGTTTACAGCGCCGAAATTTGCTTCTACCGTTTCCGGCAAGCGGGGAAACGCCCGTCACAGGGAAAGACATTGCTGATGGGAGGGAATTCCATGAACCGCAAGACTCTGTGTGCGGCGCTGTTGCTGACGGCGGCCGCGCCCGCGATGGCCGCCGATGACGCGCTGCAGATGGTGTCCGTCGATGTGGAAGGCGGCGGCGGCACGCTGTTCGTCACGCCGGACGGCAAGTCGCTGCTGATCGACACCGGCAATCCTGAAGTCAGCCGCGCCACGGGCGACACGCCCAGTTCGCTGCGCATCTACAATGCGGCCAAGGCGCTGGGGTTGAAGAAGATCGATTATCTGCTGACCACCCATTATCACGGCGACCATATCGGCGGGTTCGAGGGTCTTCTGGCGCGCATGCCGATAGACACTGTCATCGACCATGGCGAGAACCGTGAGACGACCGCTTCCACACAGCCCGGCGCGGCGCCTATCGACCTCAATAATCCGCCGCCCGGTTCCACCGCCTATGGCTATCGCGAATATGTGAAGGCTATCGGCAACCGCAAACATATCGTCGCCAGGGCGGGCGATGTGTTCCGCATCGGCGGCATGACCGTCACCATCGTGATGGCGGATGCCAAACCCATCGACAAGCCGCTGCCCGGCGCGGGTGGTCAGAATGCGGCCTGCGCGGGTTTGCCCGGCTATGCGAACAATGGCGGGGAGGAGAATGCGCGCTCCACCGCGTCGGTCATCACTTATGGCAAGGTGAAGATCGCGGCGTTCGGCGATCTGACCTGGGACCGGGAGAAGGATTTGTTCTGCCCCATCGACCGGGTGGGCAAGGTGGATGTCTATCTGGCCACCCATCACGGCACGGCGTTGTCGGGCAGCCCGGCGGCGCTGAACGCGTTGCAGCCTATCGTCACCATCATGGGCAATGGCGTGCGCAAGGGTGACGATCCGGAGCGGGTGAAGACCATCGAATCCACGCCGCGGCTGGAAGGTCTGTGGCGGCTGCACAAGTCGGCGAACAATCCGCAGATCGACGGGCCGGATGACATGATCGCCAACCAGGACGTCGATGGCGCGAAGGACAAGTTCTACAATCTGCGCCTGCGCATCACGAAGGCCGGCGAGATCACCGTCATCAATGAGCGCAATGGGTTCAACAAGACATACCAGGCAAAGTGACGGTATGAGGATTGCGCGCGGGCTGTTCGCCGCCGCCCTGGTGATCTGCGCCGCGCCTGCGGTTGCGGAGACGCCGCTCAGGATCGTTTCGGTGGACACCGAAGGCGGCGCGGCGACCCTATTCCTGACGCCGGAAGGCTAGTCGCTGCTGATCGACACCGGCTGGCCCGCGGGCTTCGGCCAGATGCCGTCGCCGGATGGATCGCGAGAATCCGCCGACCGTATCGTGATGGCGGCGAAGAAGCTGGGCATTACCCGCTTCGACTATGTGCTGGTGACGCATTATCATGACGACCATTCGGGCGGCACATCGGCGCTTGTCGAACGCATCCCGGTGGGGACCTTCATCGATCATGGCGAGAATACCGAACCGCTGCGTCCCGGCCTGCCGCCGGAGCGCGTCATCAACACGCCTGCCGGGCAATACCCGCGCTATCTGGACGCGATCAGGGGACATGCGCGCATCATCGCCAAGCCGGGCGATGTGATCCGCATCGGCTCCATGACCGATACCATTGTCGCCAGCGCCGCGACGGTGATCGACAAGCCGTTGCCTGGGGCGGGCGCGGTCAATCCGCATTGCAATGTGCCGGGCAAAGGGCTGACCAAAGGCGAGAATGCCAGTTCGGTGGCGTCGCTGCTGCGCTATGGCAAGGTGAGTATTGCGCAGTTCGGCGATCTGAGCTGGGACAAGGAATATGAACTGGCCTGTCCGGTGGACAGGATCGGCAAGGTGAATCTGCTGCTGGTGACACAGCATGGTTCCGCCAATGTCTCCAGCAATCCGGCGCAACTGGCGGCGATGCGGCCGGATGTGGCGATCATGCCAAATGGCGGCAAGAAGGGCGGCGATCCAGAAGTGATTGCGTCGGTGTCGGCGCTGCCGGGCCTGAAAGGTTTCTGGCGGCTGCACGAATCCTACAGTCGTCCCGAACTGAGCGGCGATCCGGATTATGTCGCCAACCTGAATCCGCCTCAGGCCGCCATCGATGCGGTTGCGCACAAGCCTTATGAGGCGCCGCCCGACATGGGCCATGCCATCGAGGTCGAGATCACGCTGGACGGACGGATCACTGTCATCAACGGCCGTAACGGATTCAGGAAGACATATCGGGCAGAATGAAATTGCCCGCCGCATCCTTTGCGATTGGTTTCGCCCAGCGCACCGCCGCGCGGGGCAGGGGGCCGAACAGGTGGGGGAAATCCTCGTTGCGGGACGGGGAGAGTTCGTATTTCAGCTTGCCGCCCAGCGCCGTTTCATCGACGGCGATCAGGACCAGATTGTCCTGCCCCATATAATAGAGACGCAAGGTTTCGGCCAGGTGCGGGCCGGTGGAGAAATGCAGAAAGCCGTCGGCGCGGTCATGCGCCGAGCCTTCATAGAATTCGCCTGCCGCTTCCCATTCGGTGCGGGGGACGATTTTGAAGATTAGCATGGCGGGCGTCCTGGTTCGGTTCGGGACTGCTCACCCTTCGACGGGCTCAGGGTGAGGAGGGGTATTTAAGCGTACCATTGTATGCGCGCCAGCCGTTCGAGGCAGCTTTACTGCAACACTCCCGGGGCAACCAAGAAAAGTGAAGGCCTCATCCTGAGCCTGTCGAAGGAGGAGGGCGGCTCGCTGTTCGTGCCAATTCTCGCAAGGCGGCATAGTCGCCGCGAATGAGTGCTTCTTTCTTCTCCCGCCGCCAGCCCTTCAGGCGCCGTTCGCAAACGATGGCATCCGTCAGCCACAGGAAATCCTGCGACCAGACCAGTTCGACGGGGCGGCGTGAATAGGTGTAGCCGCGATAGCGGCCGGAATGGTGGTCACCGATCCTGCTGTCCAATCCTTCGCGAGCGAGGCCGACATAGTAGGAATTGTCAGCGCATCGGAGAATGTAGACGTGGATGTCCATGCGCGGGGCTGCTCACCCTTCGACGGGCTCAGGGTGAGGAGGGAGTTTGACCCGCGCTTCTCTCGCCATGTGTACCCGTTGCCGCCCACTCGCTTCGCTCGTTAGGGCCAGCTTTTGTAAGCTCGCAAGCTCGCTAACAAAAGCTAGGCCTGCGCCGTGCCGCCCACCGTCAGTCCATCCAGCCGCAGGGTCGGCTGGCCTACGCCGACTGGCACGCTTTGGCCGTTCTTGCCGCAGGTGCCGATGCCGGTGTCCAGTTTCATGTCGTTGCCGATCATGGTGACGCGGGTCAGCGCCTCGGGGCCGTTGCCGATCAGGGTTGCGCCCTTGATCGGTCTGCCCAGCTTGCCGTCCTCGATCTGGTAGGCCTCGGTGCAGCTGAACACGAATTTGCCATTGGTGATGTCCACCTGGCCGCCGCCGAAATTGGTGGCGTAGATGCCCTTCTTCACGCTTTTCAGAATCTCGGCGGGGTCCTTGTCGCCGCCCAGCATATAAGTGTTGGTCATGCGCGGCATCACCGGCGCGGCGTGGCTTTGCCGCCGTCCGTTGCCGGTGGGCGCTACGCCCATCAACCGCGCATTCTGCCGGTCCTGCATATAGCCTTTCAGGATTCCATCCTCGATCAGCACGGTGCGATGGGTGGGCGTGCCTTCGTCGTCCACCGACAGTGAGCCGCGCCGCCCGTCGATGGTGCCGTCATCCACCACCGTCACGCCGGGCGCGGCGACACGCTGGCCAAGCAGACCGGCGAAGGCGCTGGTCTTCTTGCGGTTGAAGTCGCCTTCCAGCCCATGGCCGATGGCTTCATGCAGCAGGATGCCCGGCCAGCCCGGCCCCAGCACCACGAGCATCTCGCCAGCAGGCGCGGGGACGGATTCGAGATTCACCAGCGCCTGGCGCAGCGCTTCGTCCACTGCTGCCTGCCAATAGGCGGGATCGAGATAGGTCTCATAACCGCCACGGCCGCCGCCGCCGAAGCTGCCGGATTCCTGGCGGCCATCCTTTTCAACCACAACCGACACATTCAGCCGGACAAGTGGCCGGATATCGGAATAGCGCTGGCCTTCGGCGCGCATGATCTCCACCCGCTGCCATTCGCCGGACAGCGAGGCCGACACCTGGCGTACCCGCGAATCTTTCCCCCGCGCATAGGCGTTCATGTCTTCCAGCAGCTTCACCTTCTTTTCGAAACCGGCGGTCTGGAGGGGGTCGATATCTGTATAAAGTTTCACATTGCTCCGGGCGGGGGGCTGCGCCGCCACGCCGGAATAGCCGTGCGATACCGCCCGCACCGTGGCCGCGGCGCGCTTGATCGCCTCTTCGGAAATATCGGTGGCATGGGCATAGCCGGTGGCTTCGCCCGCCACGGCGCGCAGGCCGAAACCCTGGCTTGTGTCGAAAGTGGCTGCCTTCAGCCGGTTGTCGTCAAAAGTGAATGATTCGCTCTGGCTATACTCCAGGAACAATTCGCCATCGTCGGAATCCTTGAGGGCGTCCGCCACGGTCTGCTGGACCCGGCCCCGGTCCATGCCGGTACGGGAAAAAAACAGATCTGTGTCGGACATGGTGAACTCCGGTTTGGCGGTGCAGCAAAGCCCGGCGAACCGGGGACTCTCCAGGCTGATATTGGGCGCTTTTGCCCTTCCGGCAAGCGCGGGGTGGGGATTTCCCGCCGCGCACAAGTCCTACCCCGTGACTGGGATATGGGCCGTGCCATAAGGTCGCAATGACTTTAAGGGCTTAACCCCTCTAAATCCCCCGCAAGAATCTGAAACCGGCGGGGAAGAGTCCTGCCGCCGTTCACGCGAGGTCGCACATGTTTTTGCGGAAAACCGGCATCCTTGCCGCCACAGCCATAGCGGCCCTGACCGGCTGGGCGGGCGCGGCCATGGCGCTGCCCCATAATTGGCAACTCGGACTGCCCGAGGCGGCCTCGCCGGTGATGGAGCAGATCGAGGCGTTCCATATGGAACTGGTCTACATCATCGTGGCGGTCTGCCTGTTCGTGCTGGCCCTGCTGGTCTGGATCGTCATCCAGTACCGCGCGGGCAAGAACCCGACCCCGTCCAAGGTCCACCACAACACCCTGCTGGAAGTCGCTTGGACCATCATCCCGGTCATCATCCTGGTGGTGATCGCTATCCCGTCCTTCAAGCTGCTCTATCTGGAAGAGTCCCGCCCGACCCCGGACGTGAAGATCCGCGCCATCGGCAAGCAGTGGTTCTGGACCTATGAATATCCGGGCGCGAACGGCTTCACCTTCGATTCCCTGCTGCTGCCGGATGCGGACGCCAAGAAGGCGGGCAAGCCGCGCCTGTTCGCGGTGGACAACGCCATCTATGTGCCGGTCAACAAGATCGTCGAAATCGAGACCACCGGCGCCGACGTGATCCATAGCTGGGCGCTGCCCCAGATGGGCGTGAAGATGGACGCCGTGCCGGGCAAGTTGAATCACACTTGGTTCAAGGCGACCAGGACCGGCGTGTTCT
>JAFIHO010000399.1 GCA_017849395.1 Hyphomicrobiales bacterium | reverse complement strand
GCCGACATCGGCCAGCAGGGGGCGCTGCACCAGACGGACGATCGGCGCCCCGACCATCACGGCATAGGCCCGTTCCGCCACCCCGGCGGCGGGCACGTGGATGAACATCATCGTCACCGTCGTGCCCTGCTGATAATCGGGCGGTGCGGTGAAGCCCAGATACAGTCCGGCTCCGATGCACAGCAGGGTCAGCGCCACGGTCCAGGGCAGCAGCGCGCCGCTGAGGGTCATGAATTTTGTGGGATTGGCATAACCGAACATGGCGGGTGTTTTAGCCTTTAACCGGCGAGATTTAAACGCACGCACGCCGCCGCCACGAAGGGGCTGAGCAGGGTCGCCGCCAGGGAGAACGCGGCCAAAAGTCCCAGCGCGCCATTGGGCAACCCGTCCAGCACACCCGCGACCGCGCCCGCGCCGAAGATCACCACAGGGGACAATAATGGCAGAATGAGGATCGGCAGGATCAGCCCGCCGCGCCGCAGCGAAAGCGTCAGCCCCGCGCCGATCGCACCCACCGCGCTGACGGCGGGCGTGCCGATCAGGAGCGACAGGAACAGGGTGAGTATTCCTTCGCCGGGCAGGCCGAACATCAGCGCCAGCAGGGGCGACATCAGGGTGAGCGGCAGGCCGGTGGACAGCCAGTGCGCCGCGATCTTCGCCGCCGACGCTGCCTCGAGCGGCAGCGGCGACAGCGCGATCACGTCAAGACTGCCATCCTCGTAATCGCTCTGGAACAGCCGGTCGAGCGACAGCAGCGCCGCAAGCACCGCCGCCACCCACAATATGCCGCCCGCCACCCGCGCCAGCAGGTTGAGGTCCGCGCCGACACCCAGCGGCACCAGCGAGGCGACCAGTGCGAAGAAGCCCAACGCCAGCGCCGCGCCACCGCCTTCGCGCACCGACAGGCGCAGATCGCGCGCCAGAAGGGTGAGGAACGCGCTCATAGGCGGATGCTCTGGTTGGACAGGCCCAGCGGTTCATGCGTCGCCGCCAGAACCATGCCGCCGCGCCCGCAATGTTCCACCATCAGCCGCGCCACCAGCCCTTTGCCCGCGCTATCCAGCGCCGCGAAAGGTTCGTCCAGCAGCCACAGGGGCCGCGCGCAGACCAGCAGGCGCGCCAATCCCAGCCGCCGCTTCTGTCCCGCCGACAGATAGCGGCAGGGCAGGTCATGCTGACGCGTGAGGCCCACCTGTTCCAGCACTGCCCCCTGCTCCACAGTGCTGCGATGGAGCTTGGCGAAAAAGGCTAGTTGTTCGGCAACCGTCAGCGGGCCTTTCAGCGCATCCTGATGGCCGAGCCAGCCGATGCGGCGTCCGCGTTCCTCGCCATCGGTGATATCCTTGCCGTCCTCGGTAACGCGGATTGCACCAGCGGCGGGCGTGATGAAACCCGCGATGATCCGCAGCAGCGAGGTTTTGCCCGCGCCATTGGCGCCTTCGACCGCCAACGCTTGACCGGCGCGCAAGGTGAAGGACAGGCCGTCGAACAGACGCCGCTCCCCGCGCAGGCAGGCGAGTTTGTCGATGGTGAGAACGGAGATCATGGTTCCGATAAACAGCAATCTTCCGGCTTCGACAAGTTCCAGGACGGAAAAGCGAGAAGGCGGGGACCCCATGTGCGCCGGCTTCCATTTTCTCACCGATACGCCCCATGGGGAATAACCCGCCCCCGGCGTCGAGGCTCTGGCGGCGGGCAACATCGGGTTCGACGCCGATAAACTCCGCACCTTTGCCTGTCCCACGGACGCCACAGCGCGGATGACGACGCCCGGCGGTTCGATGTCTCCTCCGCCCGGTACAGCCCTTTGTCACCCTTTCCAAGGCAGGCGCACGCGAGTTTGCACCCCGTCCTGTATGGTCTCGCGATCACTCTACGTCATGCATTCCTTCGCGCTTCAATTCGTGGGAAGGAATTTAGGGGCGTTTTCGCGATCGGAAAGATGGGGATAGAGATTTCCATGCGCTATCCATACGCGGCGCGTTGAATGGAATGGAAATTCGCCGCGCAAATCCTCCGTTTCTCCACCCGTGAGACGCTGCGCGCGAAACTGGAGCGATAGCCCTTCGAACAATCGCCGTTCCACGCGCGCAGGCGAGCTTTTCGAAGGTAAGGACGGAAATTATAGAGCGTAGTTACAACGACAAAAGGTAATTGTCGAAGTCAACCGATGAAATCATGAACGACACCAAAAGCGACTGTGGTGTGCCCTTCGCGTAGTTCGAACGACATTCCTTCCACGATAGGAACACCAAATCCCCCAGGAGACAGAAGAAATGCCTCGACCACACCGCTTTGACCGGGGGCCAATTGCTCGCCTCGGTCGATTTTTTGAATCATGAAACTCGTAACGTAGTCGGAATTGGCTATGTGAAACTGCGGTCTGTAACCCACCCGAAACGGCGTTTTTCGACCACCCTCATTCGTGGGGACAACTTGTACCGATGCTCGAAACAAACGTTCAGCCATGATACCGCTCGCCTAGCGCGAGGGATTTTGTGGCGTGAGCAGGAGCGCCGAGCGACGTGTACAAGACGTACACGAGCGATGGCGCGACGAACTCACGACGCAAAAGACCCGCGCTAGTACATATGCTGACCACCGTTGATCGACATGGTCGAGCCGGTGATGAAGCCGCCCTCGTCCGCGACCAGGAACAGCACGCCGCGCGCGATTTCTTCGGCCTTGCCCAGACGTCCCACGGGAATCTTCGCCACGATCTTGGCCAGCACTTCGGGCGGTACCGCCGCCACCATGTCGGTGTCGATATAGCCGGGCGCGATGGCGGTGACGGTGATTCCCTTGCTGGCGCCTTCCTGGCTCAGCGCCTTGGTGAAGCCGTGGATGCCGGACTTGGCGGCGGCGTAATTCACCTGGCCATACTGGCCCGCCTGGCCGTTGATCGATCCGATATTGACGATGCGCCCGAAGCCACGCGCCAGCATGCCTTCCCAGGCCGCCTTGCACATGTTGAAGCAGCCGCCCAGGTTGGTGTCCATCACCTCGTCCCAATTCTGGCGGTTCATCTTGCGCATGGTGGCGTCGCGGGTGATGCCGGCATTGTTGACGATCACATCGACGGGGCCCAGTTCGGCTTCCACCTTCTTGATGCCCGCCACACATTCCTCGAACGACGCGACGTCCCATTTATAGGCCGCGATGCCGGTGCGCTGGGTAAAGCCCTTGGCGCGTTCCTCGTTCCCGGCGTAATTGGCCGCCACCTTGTAGCCGGCATTCTTCAGCGCGACCGAGATCGCCTCACCAATGCCGCGCGTGCCGCCCGTCACCACCGCAACCCGTGCCATGTCCGTCCTCATCTTGGCTTTACAAAGCCATTAGAGACGGATCGGCGCGGGTTTCAACCAAAGATCGTTGCTGCGCTGCGGCGATCTAGCGCTCCACACACATGGCGATGCCCATGCCACCGCCGATGCACAGGGTGGCAAGGCCTTTCTTCGCATCCCGACGGCCCATCTCGTACAGCAGGGTGGTCAGGATGCGCGCGCCCGACGCGCCGATGGGATGGCCAATGGCGATGGCGCCGCCATTGACGTTCACCTTTGCGGTATCCCAACCCATGTCCTTGTTCACGGCGCAGGCCTGGGCGGCGAAGGCTTCATTGGCTTCCACCAGATCCAGATCGGCGGCTTTCCAGCCTGCCTTTTCCAGTGCCTTGCGCGAGGCCGGGATCGGGCCGGAACCCATCACCTTGGGGTCCACGCCCGCCTGGGCCCAGCTTGCGATGCGGGCCAGCGGTTGCAGGCCGCGCGCCGCCGCATCCTTGGCGCTCATCAACACCAGCGCCGCGGCGCCGTCATTGAGACCGCTGGCATTGCCCGCGGTGACGGTGCCTTCCTTGTTGAAGGCGGGGCGCAGGCCTGTCATCGCCTCATAGGTCGCGCCGTCGCGGATATACTCGTCCGTGTCCACCACCGTGTCGCCCTTGCGGCCCTTCACGGTGACGGGCGTGAGTTCATCCTTGAATTTTCCGGCCTTCTTCGCGGCCTCGGCCTTGTTCTGCGAGGCCACGGCGAAACGATCCTGCTCCTCGCGGGTGATCTGCCACTGCTGCGCGACATTTTCGGCGGTGACGCCCATGTGATAACCGTTGAAGGCGTCCCACAGCCCGTCGCGGATCATGGTGTCGATGAATTCGATATTGCCCATCTTCTGACCGGCGCGCAGATAGGCGGCATGGGTGGACTGACTCATGGATTCCTGGCCGCCCGCCACGACAATCTTGCTGTCGCCGTTCAGGATCGCCTGCGCGCCCAGCGCCACGGTGCGCAAGCCCGAGCCGCACACCATGTTGATGCCCCAGGCAGGAGACGCGATGGGAATACCCGCCGCGATGGAGGCTTGGCGCGCCGGATTCTGGCCCTGTGCCGCCGTCAGCACCTGACCCAGGATCACTTCGGAAACTTCCTCGCCCGTAACCTTGGCTCGCTCCAACGCCGCCTTGATGGCGACCTCGCCCAGCTTGTGAGCGGGCAGGCTGCCGAGCGCGCCGCTAAAGGCGCCGACCGGCGTGCGCGCGGCCGAAACGATCACAACATCTTCCATGCGAACCTCCTGGGGACTTGCCCATTGCTTACAGGCAAAATGCCGCAAATGCGAGCAGCGGCCAGCTTGCCTAATTAATCATATAAATCAGTCTGTTAGTTGCGATTTCCGGTCCTGGACCGTGTTGCGGCTGCTAAAATCCTTCTGGACAGAGCCCCATTGCCAGTGTTGTCCTACCTTTAGATATGCGCCGCAGGGGACGGTGCAAGCGTTCGTAAGGATTGGGGAAAACGTGTCAGAAGAAAAGACGAAATCCGAAAGCCCGGTCGTTATCAAGAAATACGCCAACCGGCGGCTCTACAACACGCAGACGTCCAGCTATGTGACGCTGGATCATCTGGCCCAGATGGTGAAGGAAGGCACCGAGTTCGAGGTGCAGGATGCGCGCACGGGCGAAGACATCACCCGCAGCGTGCTGACCCAGATCATCTTCGAGGAAGAGGCCAAGGGCCAGAATCTTCTGCCGATCAAATTCCTGCGCCAGTTGATCCGCTTCTATGGCGACAG
>JAFIHO010000398.1 GCA_017849395.1 Hyphomicrobiales bacterium | reverse complement strand
CGCGGCGTTCGGGCGGTACTTACATCGATGCACGCCAAGGAACGAGTGATTTCACCCGTCCTGCGCGATGAGCTGGGATTGATGGTCGAACCGGCAACGGGCATCGACACAGACCAGTTCGGAACATTCAGCCGCGAAGTTCAGCGGACAGGGACCCAATTGGAGGCGGCGCGCGCCAAGATTTGTGCAGGCTTCAAATGTACCCCCGGCGCACGGGTAGGAGTGGCGAGCGAAGGAAGCTTCGGACCTCATCCCGAAGTGCCATTTCTAGCCATAGGCCGGGAACTTGTTTTGCTGATTGACCGCGAAAATGGCCTCGAACTGTGTGGATACGATATTGGCCCCGATACCAACTTCAGCCAGGAGATTGTCAGAGACGCTGAATCAGCCCGCGCCTTCGCGGAGCGCGCCATGTTTCCGGAACATGGAGTGATTTTGATTGGGTGTCAGAATGGACACCCGGCGCCGGAGTTGATGGTCGATAAGAGCATTCAGGATTTTGTGGGACTCGAGATCAGGGTGACAGAGGCGTTGCGCTCCTTTGGGGCTGTCTCTATCGAGACCGATATGCGCGCCCATCGCAATCCGACCCGAATGGCGGCGATTGAACGCGCCACACGCGATTTGGTGCGCCGTTTTAATCTTCGTTGCCCCCAATGCGACCGGCCCGGGTTCGACGTGGATGCCTTGGTCCCTGGGCTGCCATGCGCCTGGTGCAGTGAACCAACCAGCAGCAGCGTGGCCGAAATACTTATCTGCAAATCGTGTGGGCACCGGGAGGAGCGGAAGGTCGCGGTCACGCATGCAGACCCTGGTCAATGCGCATTCTGCAATCCCTAGCGTTGTCAAAGAAGGTTTTCGTTTCGGAGGCCAATGATGAACAGTACGACCGAACCCGATACGTCAAAAAGCACCGCACAATCCGCGGTGGAAGAACAGATTACCTTCATTCTGTGTAACCCAAATGCCAGCGCTTGGTTAAGAGACACACTCCGAAGCGCACTCGATCAAGATCCGATAACTATCCTGAATGACATTGAGATCTTGAGCTTGATCCTGCGCAATCGATCATTGCTGTTGCTGACTGAGAGCTACAATCTGGCGGAACGATTGCATCGAGGACCAACCGCATAAGCGGACTTCGCACAGGTTCGAAGAGCCTGGCTGTGGTTGATCGCGGTAAACAGCCGCCTGCCCGCTCAGAAGGGATACATGCCCCGATCGCTAGGTGATATCTGCCCAGTGACGGCATCGACTTCGAGCTCGATCTCCCTACTGTTCGCCTGATGCACTTCGATCTCCCATTTCCTGTCCTCGAATTCGACTTCGGTGATGGTTTTGTAGCCGTAATCCTCTACAAGCTTGACGATATCGGAGAGCGACTTGGCATTGGCTGGCGAGGTTGCATCACCGAACAAGTCGGCGTGGGCGGCGAATGCGGTGGCGATCAATGCGCCAATGACGAGAGCCAGACAGGAATGAATGACGCGCATGGGGATACTCCCTGTTAGACGCAGGAAGCATCTGACTCCATTTTAAAGGCAGGGTTACCACCTACTGTTCAGCAAAATTTCGTTGAGGAAGCAAGCCAAGCGCCCACCGATCGAGGGCCTATCTTGCGCCCCCCATCCGCCACACGGATACGTCATCCCATTTGGCCAGTTCCGCGCTCGCCCATGCTGTCGTCTTGTCCTTGTGGCATGTGTTGCAGGCATTGGGAATTTTGAGGGCATCCGTTTCGGCCGGTGTAACAAACTTGAATGTGTGCGTGGATACAAATGGCCCGCCTGGCAATTGTGGGAGAATCTTTGGCATATGGCACGACACGCATAGACTGCCGGGACTGTTCGCCGGGTGATGGGTGTGAGCCTCGATGGAGGCCGCGTGTGGGCCATTCTGGGTATTGATGCCGTGACAGCTTGAACAGATTTCATTCGCCGGTTGGCGTAGCATCGCGTCATTTTTGCTGCCATGCGGATCGTGGCAGGAGAAGCAGGTCACGCCGCGTGTGTACATAAGGCTTTGAACGAAATCATTGCCCTGCATTCGGTTTTTGTGTGCGGTGCCATCCGGGAAATGCGTGAATGAGGTTTCCCCGAGGGTATGGGGTTCCAGCTTCCAGTGATCGGCCAGGCGAAGGCCGGCATGATATCCGACCGGCCAGTCATAATACTTGCCTTTGATTGGATTGTTCAGCGGCTGACCCTGCGAATGACAGGAAATGCAAGTGTCGTTCGCCTGGACGAAGTTCTGTCTCGCCGGATTGAGGATATTGGCGAGGGTCGGGTGCGCGACATGGGCGCTGCCCGCCCCATGGCACTGTTCGCAGCCCACATTCCATTCGGCCGGCTTCTTGGTGTCGATATTGTAGTTTACCGAATGGCAGCCATCGCAGAGTGGCCCGGTTGGACGGCCGGAGTTATCCCCCTTGGGATCAGGATAGAGAGGCGCCCACCAATCCCCGGTATCAGGGACATGGTACTTGGACCATTTCTTGGTATCGAGATTGAATTGCGCCGGGATCGGAAAGTAATCGTCTCCGACCTTCCGGAAATAGCGCTGCTTCCAGTGGCTGCCATAGACAAGCGCCACGTCATTCTTGGTGAAGTTAACGATTGCAGGATCGGCCTTGGAGAGATCGGGCGTGATGGCATCGGGATGGACCTTGGGGTCGAGCACGACCTTGGCCATGCGGGTCTTCTGCCAACGCGCATAAACCTCCGCATGGCAACCCTTGCAGCTCTTAGAGCCGACATAATTGGCGCCGTTCACCGCGGCTTCCTGCTGCTTCGTGATGGGCTCGCCCTTGCTAGATGCGACGTAAGGAATATGACGCAAGAACGAAACTAGTTGCCAAACCTGCTCATCCGGGAAGGTCCAGCCCGGCATGGCTGTGTTCCGGATGCCGTAGCGGATGTGATAGAAAATCTCGCCATCCGTCAGGGTTGGAACCAGCTCATGCAAGGATGGCGGACGCGGATAGACATTGGCGCCGATTTCGGTTTTGCCGCCGCCTTCATAGGCATGACAGGTCTCACATTTGGCGGCGAATAGGGTCTTCCCGGCACTGATGGCCGCGATATCCTTGGCCAGCGGGTTGACCCGCTTCCTTGCTCCAGCCGGAACGCTGTGACGCAAGAGCCAGGTGGCGACCCGGGTCTCGATGGCTGGCGGCTCCTGCCGGGCTACGGATAGCCCCGGAAGTATATAGGTGTCGAACAGAACAGCCGCACCGCCAAGGGCAGTCAGCGCCACCACGAGAATGGCAGGCCACCGCTTCTTCAGCCATTTTGCAGAGAGCATGGGCTATCACCGAAGCAAGTTGGAGGGAGCGCTTTGCGGCCCCGGATCGAGAGAATTGTTCCCGTTGGTCACGGCGCACCTTTGGGCAAAGGAATGGCGATGTGCTGTTCCTTCGCAACTTCGATTATTACGCGGCGGATTTCTGATCCCCATGCCGCATCCTGCGGCGCGGATTGCAGCATCTGTCTCCAATCGGCGATCGCTCCAGCATGGTCGCCCTGCTGATCCTTGTAGAGAGCCAGATAAAACCGGGCGCGCGCATCATTGGGATTTTCGTCGGCCACACCGCGCAGATCGGCGTAAACCGCGGGTGTTATCAGACCGGTTCCGGCCTGTATCTGCGCTTCCGCCAGAGCTGACCGTAATTCGGTGTCACGCGGCCTAAGCGCAATGGCCTGCCTGTATGCTTGAACGGCATTCTGCGGCTGGCGGACATGCATATAGGCCCAGCCGAGTTCTCGCCAGGCGTCGGTATTGCTGGGCTCTTTGCGAACCTGATATTGCAGTTGATACAGTATGTTCAAAATGCTTCTGGCCGGGATTGCGGGTTTCGTCTGTGCGGATTGCGCGGGCCCAAAAGCGCGCGCTTCGGCGGCGGAAAGATCGGGCTGTGTTAGCGACGCAAATCCGATCAGGGCTGGAGCGAGCGCAATGACGAAAAGACCCAGGCCAATTGAATAGGCGGGTGACGTGCTGGGTGATTGGGCTGCGCTATCCTGCAAGACTGGTGATTTCGCGCGCCGTACTTTGTCCCTGGCGAGTTTCACACAGACGACGGCGGGAATCGCCAGAATGATGAGCAAATACCCAAATTTCATGCTGACCCACCGCCGCAAATCGCGTTTCTGCAGGCTGAGGTCGCTTCTTTAAGGCAGTTTTAAGTGCCCCGGCTCAAGCCCATTCCCCTGTCAGGCCTGCCGAAACGTCAGTTCGAAACTGGCGCCTCCCGATGTCGCTTTGGCGACACGCACACTGCCGCGATGGAGGCGCATGATTTCCGCCACGATGGAAAGACCCAGACCCGCACCGGGGGCACTCTTGCCTTTACCGCGCCAGAACCGGTCAAACACCCGTTCCCGGTCGGCCTCGGGAACTCCCGGACCGAAATCCTCGACGGCTACCCGGCCTTCACTCATGACCCGCAGGGTAACTTCCGTTCCCTCTGGCGTGTGATGAACCGCGTTCTCGACAAGATTTCGGATCGCATCGGCCATTTCGTCCGGATTGCCCCAGACGAGCACCGGTTGCTCCGCGCCTTCCAGAGCGATGGTTCGCCCCCTGGCGATCGCCCAAGGGGCCAGATATTCGACAACTTCGCCCGCGACCTGACTGAGATTGACCCGGTTCTCGACATCGACCGGGATCGCGTCGAGCCGCGCCACCCGCAACAATTGCTGCACCAGCCGGTTCATGCGCGCCACGTCGCTCCGCAATTTCTGCACCGCGTCCGAAGCGGGCAGTTCGTCCAGGCCCGCGGTTAGCATCGTAAGAGGCGTGCGAAGTTCGTGCGCTGCATTGGCGGTAAAACGCCTCTGCACGGCGAAGCCCTCTTCCAGCCGGTCAAAGGCAGAATTGACCGCCTGCACCAAGGGCAAAAGCTCGGTCGGCAGACCGTTCAGTGGCAACCGCACGCTGGCGGATTGCGGATCGATCTTCGCGGCTCGGTCGGAAATCTCCGCCACATCACGCAAACTGGCGCGAATGCTCCACATAGCGATGAGGAGTGTCGCTATGGCGAAGAGCGGTATCATCCATGCCATGCGGCGTGCGAAGTAACGTAGCATCGCGACTGCCAGCTGCTCGGAATCCGAGGAATGTGCCACGATCACCCCGACCGGTCCGAGCGGAGACTCTTCCGTGATAGCCAAGCCGTAATAATCATCCTGGCGCGGCCCAAACTCCTCCAGGCGGAAATACTGGGACGCGAGACTGAAGCGCCAATGCGAGACTTCCGAGCCGATGGACTTACCGCTGGCGATGATTTTGCCCGAAGGCGTCCGGATCGCGTAAAGATTGGTTCCTTCCTGATCGCGATAGAGACGGGCCAGTTCCTTGGGGAGCCGGAGTTCCGCATCGCCATCGGGACCTCGCGTCAGATATTTTGCGATCTCGCTTGTACGATAGCGGAGCATCTCAAGCCCGAAATTATCGGCCGCATCCGATCCTTGCCAAAGTAGAAGACCGACGCCGATAACTGTGGCCAGGAAGAAGACAATCGTGAGCCGCAGGGCAAGTTCACCTTGAAGCGAGCTTGGCCACAGTCTCATGCACTCTTGTCCTCGAGTAGATACCCGACGCCCCGCACGGTATGGATTTCCGGGGTTGCGCCAGCAGCGACGAGTTTGCGGCGCAGATGCGAGACATGGACGGGGATGGCGTTGGATTCCAGTTCGTCATCGATACCGTAAAGCTTATCTTCCAGCACGGATTTCGGCACCACGCGACCAGCCCTGCGCACCAGATGCTCCAGCACATTGAGTTCCTGCCGAGGCAAAGCAAGGGGCTTGCCGCCAACGCGCACTTCACGGCCGACGGTGTCGAACTGAATATTTCCCGAGACTAGGGTTATGCCAAGCGCCAGGCCTGGCCGCCGCAGCAACGCCTTGGTCCGGGCGATGAGTTCGTCCATCGCAAATGGCTTGACCAGATAATCATCGGCGCCCGCATTGAGGCCGAGCACCCGGTCGTCAATCGCATCGCGCGCCGTCAGAAGAAGAAACGGAATTACGCTTCCTGCTTGCCGGGCCTTGGCCAGCACATCAAGGCCATCGCCATCGGGCAGACCCAGATCGAGTATCGCAGCGTCGTAGCTGCCGACTTCCAGAGTGGCGGTGGCGTCAGCCACGGTTCCCGCGCAGTCGACTGTGAAGCCGGCGCGCATAAGGCCCGTTCGGATCAGTTCGGCGATCCGCATTTCGTCTTCGACTACCAACAGCCGCATTCTAGTCTGCCCGACTACACGCTATCCCATGGCGGTCGCCATGGGAAACCGGATTTGTTCTATGTCAACATAGCGGGCCATTTTTAAGATAGGTTTAGGCTGGCCCCCGGCGGATAAAATCCCCGTCTATTGAGTATTCCCGGGGAGGCCGGTCCCGGCCGACCAGCCTCCCCCCAAGGCCTTGAAAAGGGCCACGGTTGCGGAAAGATTGGCGCGGCGCAGATCGGACAATTGATCGCGTGCGGCGTAGAACGAACGCTGCGCGTCCGTCACCACCAGAAAATCGGAATAGCCCGCCGTGTATTTGCGCTTCGCCGCATTGAGAACCTTTTCGGCCTCCGCGACTTGGCTGCGAATAGCCTCTTCCTGGGCGCGGATATGATCCAGCCGTGCCATGGCGCTTTCTACATCGGAAAGCGCGGCGATGACCGAGGCGCGATAGGCGGCGAGCAGTTCATTTTCGCGCGCCTTAGCTTCATCGCTTTTGGCCTTGATGGCTCCCCCGTCAAAGATTATTTGGGCCAAGGTCGCGCCCGCCGCGGTGGCAAGCCCGCCGCCCTGCAGCGAGTTGATTGCGCCGCTAAGCGCTGGATAGGCAAAGCCGCCGCTGGCGGTGAGATTGATACTGGGCAGAAACGCGGCGCGCGCTACCTGCAGATCGGCATGCGCCGAGACGAGATTGGCTTCGGCAGCGACAATGTCGGGTCGGCGGGTCAGAATTTCTGCCGGCAATCCGGGCGCAGTTTGTGGCTGTCCGATACTTGCCAGACTGATGTCGGAGATCGCGAAGCCTTCCGGCGGCATGCCCAGCAGAATGGCCAGAGCGTTTCTCGTCTCGACCTCTTGCTGCTCGAGTGGCGGTAACACAGCTCGCTCCGCCGCCAGACTGGCGCGCTGCTGGATCAGGTCGGCTTTCGCGGCGAACCCCGCTGACACACGCCGTTGCACGATGCCAAGAATGTCTTCCGCGGATTTGAGGTTGGATTTGGCGACCGAGATCCGCTCATACAGGGACAAAAGCTTGAAATAGGTGTCGGCGACCGCCGCAGTTACCGTCAGCGCCACCGAAGCGCGGTCGGCAATGCTCGCTCTGCGAAGCGCCTCCGCCGACCGGGCCGTATTGCGGTTCTTGCCCCAGAAATCCAGTTCATAGGCCGCGCCGATGCCGGCACCCCAGTCGGTTTCACGCAAGGAGCCTCTATCGCTTTGACCATTGAGGCTATTGATGTTGCTGTTAAAGCCGATGGAGGGCAGCAAGGTCGCGCCGGCCTGACGGGCTCGCCCGTCGGCCTGGTACAGACGTGCGACCGCCTGTGCGATGTCCAGATTGTTACGCTGTGCTGTGAGAACCAGCTGCGAAAGCTGACGGTCTGCGAACCCATTCCACCAATCGGCGGCTGGCCAGAGCGGTGCCGTGCTGGATGCCTTCTGCTCGAACCGCGCCGGTACATCGCCGGGCTGAAGGACCGGAATGGGCGTGTCCGTACACGCGGCGGGCGCAAGAGCCGCCAGGATTAGCCAGAGCGGTCGGTGTTTCATGCGGCCTCCGCTTTGGGCGCGGTAAAGCGCATTTCCAGGACCGGCAGCACGATGAGGTTCAGCAAGGTCGAGCTGACAAGCCCTCCCAGAACCGTTACGGCCATGGGCCCCTCGATCTCCTGGCCGGGCTGGTTCATGCCGATAGCCAGGGGTAAAAGGCCAAGCGCGGTAACGGCCGCCGTCATCAGAATAGGAACCAGCCGCTCCTGCGCGCCGCGCAGGATGGTGTCCCTGTTCCAGGGCGCGCCTTCCGCTTCAACAAGATGCTCATAGTGAGAGAGCATCAAGATGGCATTGCGTGCGCTGATGCCGAACACCGTGATAAGCCCCACCATCGCACCGAGCGTCAGGCCGCCGCCAATCAAGGCGATAGTTGCCACGCTTCCGATCAGGCTGAAGGGTATATTGACAAGAACCAGCCAGGCATGGGCGCGCCACCGGAATGAGATGAACAGAAGCATCCCGATAAGGACCAGCGCGAAAGAGGAATAAACCATCAATTGCGTCCTGGCCGTTTCGGCTTCATCTGCAGCGCCGCTGAAGACGGCGCGCGTACTGGCAGGAAGTTGCAAAGCCTCCACTTTTGCCTTGGCGTCGTCGATGGTTGCGTTCAAGCTGCGGCCCACGACATTGAAGGTGACGGCATCAAAACGCTGTCCGGCCTCGTGAGACACCAGATAACGCGTATCGCTCATTGCCAGACGCGCCACCTGTCCCAAGGGGACCGGCCCCAGGGGGCCTGAGATCATGAGCGAGGACAGGCTTTCCGGCCGGTTTCGATCGGACGGATTGAGCAACATGACGGCGTCGACAAAGCGCGTACCGGCATAGGTTTGCCCGACGGTAAGCCCCGCATAGTTGGTGGCAAGGGCATCCAGAACATCGCCGGTCTTCAAACCTTGCGTGGCAAGCGCGCCGGGAAGGAACTGTACTGTTACAGTGGGCGTGCCGTTCTGCGGTTTGAATTGCAGATCGGCGATACCCGGTGTGCCCGCCAAGGCTGCCATGACGCGCCGCGCCGTGACATCGAGCGTATCCAGCTGATCACCGAAAATCTTGACCGAGATGTCGGCGGTATCGCCGGTCAGGCTTTCGCTGATGCGATCGCCAAGGAAGGTCGTAACCTCCGTCTGCACGCCCGGATAGTGCCCGACGATCTGACGCACAGCGTCTTCCGCTTCGATTTGATCGACCTCCACATCCGGTTTGAGTTCGACATGAAACTCGGTCTGGTGCGGCCCGTTGGTGTCCTCGCCAAGTTCCGCGCGCCCTAGCTGCTGCGAAACTGTGGCGATATAGGGCTGCGCCAGGAACTCCTTGCTGATGCGCGCTCCCATCGCGCGCATCTCCGCAAGCGAGATACCGGGTTTTGATCCATAGACCTGTACGACGAAATGATTTTCCCGAAAGTCGGGCATGAAGCTGGAGGGAAGGAACGGTAAGGCGACGACTGCCGCGACCGTGAGTATGCTGAGCAATGTGGCTATGACGGAGAACCGAATGCTCACAAGATCGATAGTGTGGCTTTGCCAGTGTTTCAGCCGCTGAATCCATCCATGATTGGCATGATTGACGTGGGATTTGAACAACAGCGCGGACAGGGCGGGCGCTGTCGTCAGAGCAACGGCAAGAGAGGCCAGAACCGCCAGAATGAATGCCAGCGCCAAGGGACCGACAAAATGGCCTTGCACGCTTGTCGAGAACAGCGCCGGAAGAAAGACGGCGATGACGACCAGTGTCGCATAGATCACGGGGCCGCGTACTTCGAGCGTCGCATCGCGAATGACCTCGTGCCTTGGGCGCGGCTCAATCAACTGATTATTCTCGGCCATCCGGCGCAGAACATTCTCGACCCCGATAATGGCGTCATCGACAAGTACGCCAAGCGCGACGGCGAAACCGCCCAAGGTCATGGTGTTGAGCGTGTGTCCCATATGTTCAAGGACCGCCACCGCCGCAAGCAAGGACAATGGAATGGCAAGAAAGGTGACCAGGGCTGCGCGCCAGTTGCGCAGGAAAAGAAGCAGAACCAGAAGGATCAGGACGGCAGCGATGGCGAGGGATTTTTGCAACGACGAGAGCGCCTGCTCGATGAAATTGGCGGGCCGGTGGATCGCCGGATAGACCGTAATGCCTTGCGCTGTCAGGCCGGGCTTCATTTGCGCGAGCGCGGCCTCCACAGCCCGCGTCACCTCCAAGGTGTTGGCGCCATACTGGCTAGCCAAGGACAGAAGAATGCCGGGTTGTCCCTGGATAAGGGCGTCGCCGGATTTGAGTGCCGGTCCTTCCACCACTTTGGCGATATCGCTGATCATGATGGGTGTGCGGCCCCGCACGGTCAGCACGGCATGGGCAATAGCGGCGGGATCGGGCGCCGGGACAGGCGTCTGGATCAGTATGCGTTGATGATCGGTATCGACAAAGCCGGCGCCCTTGAGCGAAAGCGCGGCGCGCACCGCGTCCGCGATCTCCGACAGGGTGAAGCCATAGGCCGTCATGCGTGCCAGGTCGGGCTGGATCTGAATCTGCCGAACATCGCCGCCATAGATCATGACATGCGCCACGCCG
Source organism: Hyphomicrobiales bacterium (assembly GCA_017849395.1). Classification (GTDB taxonomy): domain Bacteria; phylum Pseudomonadota; class Alphaproteobacteria; order Micropepsales; family Micropepsaceae; genus Rhizomicrobium. Next base: position 5,488 of record JAFIHO010000398.1, on the reverse strand, counting down.
GGCACGGCCAGCAGGGCGGGCTTCATCACCCATTCGGCTTGATCGCGCAGTGCGTATGCATCGAGCTTGTCCGACACCAAACCGATCTTGAGAAGATCCATGGTGCTGGAGGTGAGGGGGGACAGTTTGGGCGCGCCAACCCCGAGCGGCAGGCTGGAGCCCATCTCGGTCAGCTTTTCAGAAACACCCTGTCGCGCATTATAGAGATCGATCTTGTCTGCAAACTGGATCTTGATGACGGAAAGTCCGGGGATAGATTCCGACCGGATCGTGGCAAGGCCGGTGGCGCCGTTCACCGCATTCTCGATCCGCTTGGTGACGAGCTGTTCAACTTGTTCGGCCGTAAAGCCGGGCGCTTCGGTCTGGATATCGACAGTGGATGGCACGAAATCCGGAAACACATCCAGTGGTGCAGTGCGCACCGCCCAAATCCCCGCCAGCATGGCGATCAGTGTGAATGTCGCCAGCGTGCCCGCATGACGCACGCACAGATCGACTATTCGGCGCATGAACTATTCCCCGGCATTGTTGGGGGCAAGTTCTCGCGACAGTAAAAGGCCTGCGCCGCGCGTTACGATCCGTGCATCGGGCCCGATACGACCGCCCTGCGGCACGAAATATCCCCCGCTCAGCGTCTTGGCAGTGTCGATCGGCGCGCGCACATAGCGTTCGTTACCTTTGTGCAGATAGACCCAGCTTTCACTCTCCCCTACGACCAAGGCTGAAGCGGGTACGAAAAAGCCCTCTTGAGCGGGGCCGCTGGGCACAGACGCGGAAACCCGCTCATTCTGAGCGAGGTCGCTGCCATCGACCAAGGCATAGAAGCCCCGTCCCGGCAGCGCGGGATCGGCCGGAGCTTCCCAAACTTCGCGTGCGTTCCCGCTGTTGGAGGTAGCGCCCGGCCGGATAATGGTGAGCGAGGTCGGGATGGCATCGCGCAGTGATCCCAGAGGCAATGTCACGCGCACAAGGGCTGAGCGTCCCGAAGCCAGGCGTTCCATGATCCTCGCCCGCTGGACCGGATCATGCCATGGGCCATGCAGGCCGAAGGCGGCATCGGCCTTGCGTCGCGCCAGCAGAAGAGCGGCTTGGTCTGCTGTCGCCTTGGCGTTGGCGGCTTCCACCGCCTCTCGCGAGACAGCCGCCTCATCTCCGGTCACCAGTGAACGCGCCCGCTGCGCAGCCGCCTGGCTTTGGGCTGCCGATGCGCTGGCCGCCATATAATCCGCCTCGGACTGCGCAACTACGTCCAGCGCGATGACCACGCCATAGCCCAGAATTTGCGCCCGCCATGTGGCGGTTTGGACCTGGGCGGTTTGAAGTCCCAGCGCGTTCCTCTCCTCGGATGTCAATGCGATTCCGAGCTGTGAGTTTTTCCTCTCCTCGGCCTTCTTTTCGGAGGGAGGCGTCGGGCCGCAGGCCGACAAGGCCAGTATCAGGGCGAGGACTGATTTGCGTATCATCGTTCCAGATCGCGATCGGACATAAACCCGGCGGGAAAAAGCTTCGCAGTGCTCGTTTAAGCCAGTTTTAAGGCCCCCGGCTTCGCGGCCCGAATTAAGTCTGGCATCGCATGTCGTGGCGACCCTGGAACGGGTCTGCGCACAAACCGGCTATCCCGGCACGATCCGCGTCGATCAGGGATCGGAGTTCATCTCGCGTGACCTGGACCTGTGGGCGTACACCCATGATGTCACGTTGGACTTCAGCAGGCCCGGAAAGCCCACCTACAATGCGTTCATTGAGGCGTTCAACAGCAAGCTGCGGGCGGAATGCCTGAACGCCCACTGGTTCATGAGCCTTGAAGATGCCCGGCAAAAGTTGGAGGAATGGCGCAGGTACTACAACGACGACAGACCCCATAGCGGGATCGGCCAAATACCTCCGATTCTGCTGTATAACCCCGGTGGCATCTGGCCCGTCACTGGCAATCGAGGCCGAAAACTCTGGCTTCCGATGGTCCAACGTTGGGGAGCAGAGCAGGGCCGCCCAAATTCGCGTAGCATAGCCGGTAAAGTGACGCCAATAGCCCTATGCCGGAGGCAAGCCTTTGAACTATGCGGTCTAATTGAAGCCACCAGAGGCTGCCCCGTTCGGAGCATACTGGTTGGCTGGGGGACTAGGATTCGAACCTAGACAGGCAGAGTCAGAGTCTGCAGTCCTACCGTTAGACGATCCCCCAACACAGGGGGGCACCCCCTGGGGACCGCCCGTTTAGACCAGCCGACGCCGCCTTTCAAGGCAGGGACGGGCAGTATCCCCGGCCGGGTTCCCGCCTTTTGGACATTCCGCCCACGGATTGCTAAGTCCTTATCCGGCTTGCGGACTTTGCGGCTTGGCGCATGATGCTGTCCCGCGATCCGAGGGAAGGGCGCAGCGTGCACGGTCAGTATCAAGGGGAAACGGATGTGCAGGCCCGGCCTGCCGCCCCCCTGCTGGCTGTTCTGGACCTGGGGACCAACAATTGCCGCCTCCTGATCGCGGCCCCCGCCGCCCCCGGCCATCGCGGCCTGTCCGAGTTCAAGGTGGTCGATTCCTTCTCCCGCATCGTGCGGCTGGGCGAGGGGGTGGGCCAGACCGGCCTCCTGTCTCCGGCCGCCCTGGACCGCACCATCGAGGCGCTGCAAATCTGCGCCGATCACAGCCGCCGCCACAAGGTCACGCGGACACGCGCCATCGCCACCCAGGCGGCGCGTCTGGCGGCCAACCGCGACGTCCTGATCGCCCGCGCCCGCGCCGAGGCGGGCATCGAGATCGAAGTAATCTCCGCCGATGAGGAGGCCGACCTCGCGGCCCTGGGCTGCGCCCCCTTGATCGGACGCCGGTATCGCGGCGCGCTGGTGTTCGACATTGGCGGCGGCTCGACCGAGATCATCTGGCTGGTCAAGGCGCCTCAGGGCCCGCAAAAGCGCCTGTCGGTTTCGGTGCCGGTGGGCGTGGTCAGCCTGGCCGAGGAATATGGCGAAGCGGCGCGCGACCGCGCCGGCTTCGCGGCGATGCAGAACGCGATGGCCGAACGCTTCGCCGGTTTCGCGCAGCAGATGGGCGATGATTACGACCCGAAGAAATTCCACCTGCTGGGCACGTCCGGCACGGTGACGACCCTGGCCGCCATTGCGCTGCGCCTGCCGCGCTATATCCGCAGCCGGGTCGATGGAAGCTGGCATGAGACAAAGCGCATGATATCGGTGGTTGATCGTCTGTCGGACAAGAATGTGGCATCGCTCGCCGCCATCGGCAGCATCGGCGCCGAACGCGCCGATCTGATGCTCCCCGGTTGCGCCATCTTCGGCGCGATCTGCTCGTTATGGCCCAGCCCCATGCTGCGGGTGGCCGACCGCGGCCTGCGCGAAGGCATGTTGCGCCAGCTTGCGGAAGGTCTGTAATGCCGCCACGCCCCCCCGACGCCTCCGGCCGCGGCCGCGAGCGCGTGAAAGTGAAAAAATCGCGCGGCCGCACATCCTCGTCTCGCCAATGGCTGGAGCGCCAGCTCAACGATCCCTATGTCGCCGCCGCCAAGGGCAAGGGCTATCGCAGCCGCGCCGCCTTCAAGCTGCTGGAGCTGGACGCGAAATTCCGCTTCTTAAAGAAGGGCGCGAAAGTGCTCGATCTCGGCGCCGCGCCCGGCGGCTGGAGTCAGGTCGCGGCCCAACGCGGCGCGACGGTCGTTGCCGCCGATGTGCTGGACATCGAACCCTTGCCCGATGTGACCTTCTTCCAGGCCGATCTCACCGACCCCGATGTGCCCGCGATGCTGAAAGATGCGCTGAACGGTCCCGCCGATATCGTCCTCACCGACATGGCAGCGCCCACCACCGGCCACCGCGCCACCGATCATATCCGCACCATCGCGCTGGTGGAGATCGCGCTGGATGTCGCGCTGGATGTGCTGAAGCCTGGCGGCGCCTTCGTCGGTAAGGTCTTCCAGGGCGGCGCCACAAACGAATTGCTGGCGCATATGAAAAAATCATTCCGCGAAGTGAAGCACGTCAAACCGCCCGCCAGCCGCGCGGAATCCGTCGAACTTTATGTCGTGGCGCTAGGATTCAAGGGTTCAAAGCGGCCGGCGTAAGCCGGACAAATCGGTCCGGTAGACCGATTTGAGCTTTGAACGCCCGAGGCTGCGCCGAGCGCCGGAAAAAAGCCCAGCGCCATTACGCGCGGGGCTTTCGTACATTCCTGCAGCGCGATGGACTGACAGGGACTCCTTGGTTAATCCGCGTGTGCTCCTCGACGCGGGCTCTGGCGGCCCGGGCATGAAAACGTACACATGGGAGCGCCGTTCCGGTCCCGAACGCCCTGGAATGGGGCTAAAAATGGGCATTTCCGGAACCTCTTGCAGAATCGAAGTTCCGCTGATACAGGCTCGGCGCTCCATAGGGAGCCCTTGCATGTCCGCACCCAACATCCGCGAAGCCCTCACCTTCGACGATGTCTTGCTGGTGCCCGGCGCCTCCGAAGTCCTTCCCGCGCAGGTCGATACCCGCACCCGGCTGACCAAGTCGGTCGAACTGGGCATTCCGCTTCTGTCCGCCGCGATGGACACGGTGACCGAGGCGGGCCTGGCCATCGCCATGGCCCAGGCGGGCGGCATGGGCGCGATTCACAAGAACCTCAGCATCGACGAACAGGCCGAGCATGTGCGCCGGGTGAAGCGCTTCGAAAGCGGCATGGTGGTGAACCCGGTCACCATCGGCCGCGACGCCACCTTGGCCGACGCGCACGCCCTGATGGAGCGTCACCGCATCTCCGGCGTGCCGGTGGTGGAAAATCCGAACGGCAAGGGCGCGGGCAAGCTGGTGGGGATTCTCACCAACCGCGATGTGCGCTTCGCCGCCGATCCGCGCCAGAAAGTCGCCGAACTGATGACGAAGGAAAAACTCGTCACGGTGCGCGAGGGCGTGAAACCGGATGAAGCCAAGCGCCTGCTGCATCAACACCGCATCGAGAAAATTCTGGTGGTGGACGATGCCTATCGCTGCGTCGGCCTCATCACGGTGAAGGACATCGAGAAGGCGCAGAAATATCCCAACAGTTGCAAGGACGAGCGCGGCCGCCTGCGCGTCGCCGCCGCCACCGGCGTGGGCGAGGACGGCTATGCCCGCGCCATGGCGCTGATCGAGGCGGAATGCGACGTCATCATCGTGGACACCGCGCACGGCCATTCGCGCGGCGTGCTGGACGCGGTGAGCCGCATCAAGAAAGCGTCCAACTATACCCAGGTCGCGGGCGGCAACATCGCCACCGCCGACGGCGCAAAAGCGCTGATCGATTCCGGCGCGGACGCGGTGAAGGTCGGCATCGGCCCCGGCTCCATCTGCACCACCCGCATCGCGGCGGGCGTGCGCGTGCCGCAACTGACCGCCATCATGGATGCGGTATCGGTGGCGCGTGATGCGGGCGTGCCGGTGATCGGCGATGGCGGCATCAAATATTCCGGCGACCTGGCCAAGGCGCTGGCGGCGGGCGCCAGCGTCGCGATGGTCGG
>JAFIHO010000397.1 GCA_017849395.1 Hyphomicrobiales bacterium | reverse complement strand
GCCAGCCGCCGCAGCACAGCGCGCCGTGCGGGCGGCATCCCGGCACCCGTCAATTGCTGCACGACATGCTGTGCAGCATTTCCGGATACGCGCACCACCGCCACCCCGGCCCGGCCGGGGGCGCTCGCCAGTGCAAAAATAGTGTCGGCCACCGTTCTACTTGCTATCCCACTTGCCGCCGCTGGCCGCCACCCGGGCGCTGTCCCAGAAGAATTTCTGGAATTGCTGGAAGGCCTCGGCCCCGCCCAGCGGCATCCAGGCCCGCATCATGGCCTCCGGATCGCCGGTGTCGAAGGCGGCCTTCATGCGCTGCTCCATCTCTTCCATCATCTTCTTCTGGATCGGGGCGACGTCAGGCAGGCCCATGAAGGTGCGCGCCTCTTCGGGGGTCATGTCCATCGTGATGTTCACCTTCATGCTGCGCCTCCGTGGGACGACCGCCGGGCTTTCACGCCCAAACCATTCAGGCAGGAGCGGGCCCAGGAAAAGTGTATAGCGTTGGTACGCTGGCGCTACCAACTCCGTCACGGGGTCGCGACCAGCCAAAAAAGACTTAGATTATTTTGGCGTTTCAACGAAACGGCAAAATGATCTAAGAACGGCGGCCCAAAAACCAAGATAATCAACCGGCGCGACGGCACCATCTTTCGCGCCCAATTGGAACAGAACGATGAGCGCCAACGGCCTGAAAGACGCGACCAGCCCCTATCTGATCCTGCACAAGGACAATCCGGTCCAATGGCGGGTCTGGGGTCCGGGGGCCCTGGCCGAGGCCCGCGCGGCGGGCAAGCCGATCTTCCTGTCCATGGGTTACACCGGCTGCCACTGGTGCCATGTGATGAACCAGGAAAGTTTCTCCGATCCCGAAGTCGCGGACTTCATCAATGAGAATTTCATCCCCGTGCTGGTGGACCGCGAAGAGCGGCCCGACATCGACCTGATCTATCAGGCCGCGGCCAATATCATGGGCTATCAGGGCGGCTGGCCGCTGAACATCTTCCTCAAGCCCGACGGGGTTCCCTATTTCGTCGGCGGTTATCTGCCCAAGGAAGAACGTCTGGGCCAGCCCGCCTTCGCAAAAGCCCTGGCCGACATCGCGGCGCTTTATCGCGACCAGCCGGAACAGGTCACCAACACCACCGCCGCCATCATGGAGCAGCTCACCAACCTGTTCGAGCGCGACATGCGCGCCCCGGTGGAGAATATCCAGATCGACATGGCCTCGATGCGCCTGGCCCAGCGTTTCGACATTTTCTTCGGCGGCGTGCAGCAGGCCCAGAAATTCCCCAATCCGACGGGTCTCGAAGTGTTGTGGCGCGCCTATCTGCGCACCGGCGCGCCGCAATATTCGCAGCTTGTCTTCACCACCCTGGATCACATCCTGCTTGGCGGCATGTGCGATCATGTCGGCGGCGGCTTCTTCCGCTATGCCACCGACGAACGCTGGATGATCCCGCATTTTGAGAAAATGCTCTATGACAATGCGCTGATGATCGACCTGCTGGTCTCGGTCTGGCAATCCAACCGCAGCCCGCTGTGCCGCCAGCGCATCACCGAAACGGTGGACTGGATGCTGCGCGAGATGCGGGTGGGCGACGGCTTCGCATCCAGCCTCGACGCCGATTCCGAAGGCGAGGAAGGCAAATATTATCTCTGGAGCGAGGCGGAGATCGACGCCGCGCTGGTGGGCACATTCTCCGCCCGCTTCAAGCAGGTCTATGGCGTGACCCGCGACGGCAATTATTCCGGCCGCAATATCCTGCGCCGCCTGGGCAACCCCGCTCCGGCGAGCGAGGCTGACGAAGCGCTGATCGCGCGCCAGCTGCAGATGCTGCTGGCGGCCCGCGACAAGCGCGTGAAGCCTCTGCGCGACGACAAGCTGCTGGCCGACTGGAACGGCCTTGCCATCGCGGCGCTGGCCAATGCCGGCATGGTGCTGGAGCGGCCGGACTGGATCGCGGTCGCCATCGCCGCTTTCGATCATGTCGTGAAGATATTGGGCGACGGCGCGCGGCTCTATCATTCCGCGGCGAATGGCGTGCGCGGCAGCCATGGCCTGGCCGACGATTATGCCAACATGGCGCGCGCGGCGTTGCAATTGCTGGAAGTGACCGGCGATGAACGCTTCCTGGAGCCGGCGAAGAAATGGACCGACACCCTGAACGACCAGTTCTGGGACGAAGCCAAGGGCGGCTATGCCTATACCCCCGCCGATGCCGATCCGCTGATCGTCCGTCCCCGGACCATCTATGATTCGCCCACCCCTTCAGCCAACGGCACTATGCTGACCGTGCTGACGCGGCTTGCGATCCTGACCGGCGAAGGCGCTTATGGTCAGCGCGCCAACGCGCTGGTCGGCGCGCTGGGCGACGAGGTCAACCGCATATTCATGCAGGCGGGCGCGTTCCTGAACGGCATCGAATATTTCGCCAGCGGCCTTCAGATCCTGGTCATCGGCCACAAGGGCAATTCCCGCACCCAGGAATTGCTGCGTACCGTTTGGGGCAAGGCGCTGCCCAACCGGCTCATCACCCAGATCGAGCCGGGCGAGACGCTGCCGGAAGGTCATGTCGCCACGGGTCTTGGCATGGAGGGCGGCCAGTCCGCCGCCTATATCTGCCAGCGCAACATGTGCTCCACGCCTGTCACCAGCGCGGTGACGCTGAGCCAGGCGTTGACCCTGCCGCCGCAGCAACGCCAGGTCGCAAATGGGTAGCCCCTCTGGCCGCTGCGCGTGAGCGCGTAGCGGGGGGAGAAAGCCGGAGATGATATGAGCAGCAAAGTCACCATCCGCGTTCCAGACGGAGAATTTTCGGCCTATCTCGCCAAGCCTTCTTCCGGTCGCGGGCCGGGCGTGGTGGTGATCCAGGAAATCTTCGGCGTGAATGATGTCGTGCGCCATGTCGCCGACGCCCTGGCGGCGGAAGGTTTCTTCGCGCTGGCGCCGGACCTGTTCTGGCGGCTGGAGCCCGGCGTGCAGCTTACCGACAAGACAGACGCCGAATGGCAGCGTGCCTTCGGCCTGATGAAGCGTTTCGACGGCGACAAGGGCGTGGGCGATATCCAGGCCAGCATCACCCATCTGCGTGGTCTGCCCGGCGTGACCGGCAAGGTCGGCGCGGTGGGCTATTGCCTGGGCGGGCGCATGGCCTTCCTGACCGCGACGCGCACCGACAGCGATGCCTCGGTCGGTTATTACGGCGTGATGCTGGACAGCCTGCTGGGCGAGGCGGGCAATATCAAAAAGCCGCTGATGCTGCACATCGCCGAGGAAGACGAATTCGTGCCGAAAAACCAGCAGGCGAAAATCAGGGCAGGGCTGGCGGGCAACGGGCTTGTAACGCTGCATTCCTATCCCGGCATGGACCATGCCTTCGCCCGGCCCGGCGGCAAGCACTATGACAAGGCGTCCGCCGGACTGGCCGATGACCGCACCCTTTCCTTCTTCCGGCAGCACCTGACATGAAAGCCATCCGCTTCGAGAAGCCCGGCGGCACCGAGGTGCTGCAGTATGTCGATGTCGATCTGCCGCCGCCCGCGCGCGGCGAGGTGCGGTTGAAGCACACCGTCATCGGGGTCAATTTCATCGACACCTATCACCGCTCCGGCCTTTATCCGCTGCCCCTGCCGTCCGGCCTGGGATCGGAAGCGGCGGGCGTGATCGAAGCGGTGGGCGAGGGCGTGACCGCCTTCAAGCCGGGCGACCGGGTTGGCTATCCGTCGGGCTTCATCGGTTCCTATGCCGAATCGGTGAACATTCCCGCGGAGCGGCTTGTGCGGCTTCCCGCCAATATCAGTGACGAAGTGGCGGCGGCCATCCTGCTGAAGGGCATGACGGTGCAGTATCTGCTGCGGCGGACCCATCCTGTGAAGGCTGGCGAGACCATTGTGTTTCATGCCGCCGCGGGCGGGGTGGGACAGATCGCGGTGCAATGGGCCAAGCATCTGGGCGCCATCGTGATCGGCACCACCACCTCACCGGCCAAGGTCGCGCTGGCCAAGGAGCTGGGCTGCGACCATGTGCTGAACACGCGCGAGCCGGGCTGGGAAAAGAAGGTGCGCGAAATCACCGGCGGCGCGGGCGTGCCGGTGGTGTACGACTCCATCGGCAAGGATACCTTCATGGCCGGGCTGGATTGCCTGGCTCCGCGCGGCATCATGGTGACCTATGGCAATGCGTCTGGCCCGGTCGATCCGTTTGCGCCCGGCATCCTTGCGCAAAAGGGCTCGCTGTTCCTGACCCGGCCGACCCTGGGTCATTACACCCGGACGCCGCAGGAGCTTCAGGAAACAGCCGACGACCTGTTCGCGGTGGTGGCCTCGGGCGTGGTGAAGATCGCCGTCAACCAGCGTTTCGCGCTGAAAGACGCGGCGAAGGCGCATGAAGCGCTGACATCGCGCCAGACCACCGGCGCGACGGTGCTGGTGCCTTAGTAGCCTGCCAGCTTGTATGCCATATTCGAATATGGTACGAATGCTGGCATGGGTGAGATGCGCAAGATCACGGTGCATGTGCCGGAAGAATTGCTGGAAAAGGCGCAGGCCTGTACCGGCGAAGGCGTGACGCAGACCGTCACGGCCGGACTGAAAAGGCTGGCCTCCATCCAGGCCCAGCAACAGGCCCTCAAGCTGCGCGGCAAGGTCAAGTTCTCGGTCACCTATGACGAGATCAAGCGCGAGCGGGAATGATCGCCGCCGACAGCAGCGCGCTGATCTCCTATTTCGCGGGCGAAAACGATCCCGCCTGCGAGCTTGTCCAGATGACCCTGGCCGCGTCCAATATCTGCCTGCCGCCGCCTGTCCTGACGGAAATGTTGAGCGATCCCGCCGCACCCGCCGAACTCTTCACCACCTTGCTGGGCTTTCCCCTACTGCCACTGAGCGAGGGATATTGGGAGCGCGCGGGCCAGACACGGAGGCTGTTGCGGACAAAGGGCCTCAAGGCAAAGCTGGGCGACACATTGATCGCCCAATGCTGCATCGACCATGATGTGCAGCTTATCACCCGTGACGGCGAT
>JAFIHO010000396.1 GCA_017849395.1 Hyphomicrobiales bacterium | reverse complement strand
TCAGGCGCAGATCGACGATGCCGTTCTCGCCGAAGCCGGGAATGCGGTGGCCGGTGTTCGCGTCCAGCGCGATCAGGCGGTAGCCGGGCGTGACGAAGATGATCCGTTCCTCGTTGCCGTCGGTCCAGTAGCTGACGCCGCGTCCGGACAATTGGCGTGGGGCGGTTGAGCCGCGTTCGCCTTCATCGATGCGATGCAGCCACAACACTTCGCCGGTCCTGGCATCCAGCGCCACCACATCGCGGCGCGAACCGGCGGTGGTGAAGAGGCGGCCCTTGATGACCAGCGGCGTGGCTTCGAACTGATATTCGGGGCGCGCGCCCAGGGCATCGGGCTTGAAGCGCCAGGCGATCTCCAGATCGTTGAAATTGCCGCCGTTGATCTGGTCCAGCGGCGCGTAGCGTGTATTGGCCAGGTCCGCCGCATAATGCCGCCATTCGGTATCGGGCGGCTTTGGCGCGGCGGCGCGGTTCTGGGCAAAGGCGGGAAGCCGCGCGGCGATGAAACCCGCGATGCTGGACAGCAGAATTTTCCTGCGGGACGGTGCGGGCATGATGTCTCCCCTGTGATCCGGCCTTCTCATGGGGCCGGATTGTGTGGAGAAAGGCTAGCGGGAAACGGGAAGGTTGGGAATTGCGGAAAAAAACCGCAGTCCGCTACCAATGGTCCCGTTCATCCTCGACGGGGAAAAGGCGGGATTCATTGGTCTTGAGGTTGACGATCTCCACCGCGTCCTTGCGCACCCGCATCTGGTAGTCGGAGATGCGCGCCCGAGGGTTCACCTTCTTGGCCCCCCGCAGATAGGCGTAGATTTTTTCCGCGACCGTCACAGCCGGAACCCCTTGCCTTCGGAATAAGCACGATCATCCCGGCGGATCACTCCGTCGATCAGACTGCTTTCCAGAAATCCTAAACGCCCCGAACACCCGGCCTTCGAAACCGGTGCATTAATTCGTATACTGCCTAAATCCGGCGGGCAAGTATGGTTAACGTAAAATTCTGTTGCAGAATTAGTGCCTTAACAACAGGCAGTCTTGTGCACTGCACTATGGCTCGTCGGGTCCCCGGCGGCGGATATCCCGATAAGGTGTCCCGTCGCGACGGGTATAGAGCGAAGGAACGCCACCCGGCGGATAGACCAGATCGATGCCGGGATAATGCGCGCCGTCATCGCCGACGCGTGTGCCAACCTCCAGCAGCAGCGAGTCGCGCGTGCCGCGATTCTGGAAGTGATGGCCGTCCGCATCGCCGGCCCTGAAGCCCGCGCAGTCGCCGGGCTTCAGGATTTCCTCGCCCGCATCGGTGACAAGCACGACTTCACCTTCCAGCACATAGACGAATTCATCGCTGCCGGTGTGCCAGTGCCGCTGGCTGGACCATACGCCAGGCGGCAGCCGCAGCAGGTTCACGCCGAATTGGGTCAGGCCCGCCGCATCGCCCAGCTTTTTGCGGTGGCGATTGCGGCATGGTTCGTCATAGGGCGGCGGATAGAAGGTGCCGGAATGCGAAGCGAGCGATGCGATATCGATGCGTTTTGCCATGGAGCCTCCCGCGAGAGCGGAAAGGCTATCGCCGTGTCTTGAGCGCCGCCACGGCTTTCAGCGTATTGCTGATATGTCCTTCCGGCGCCATCGCGCTGTAGGCATAGGCGACATGGCCGTCCGGCGCGATCACATAGGAGGTGCGCGACGCATAGGACAGAAGCGGCATGGTGGCATCATAGGCTTTCATGATCTTCCGGTCGGCGTCGGAGGCGACGGGAAATTTGCTCTGGCATTCGCTGGTGGAAAATTTGTCCAGGGTGACGATGTCGTCATGGCTTATGCCGATCACCGTGGCGCCAGCGGCGGTGAATTGCGGCATCGCCTCGGCGAAGTCATGCGCCTCGATGCTGCAGCCGCTGGTGAAGGCGGCGGGATAGAAATAGACGACGACAGGGCCCTTTTTCAGCGCTTCCGCCAGTTTGAAGGTGAAACGCTTGCCGCCCTGGGTGGCCTGGGCGGTAAAATCCGGCGCGGCAGTTCCCGGCTTCAGGTCAGCGAGAGCAGGCGTTGCGGAGGCCGCCAGCATGGCGGCCAGGCTCAGTGCGGTCAGTCGCATCGGGGGCTCCCTTGAAGGACGTTCCCGATACGCAGGGCCATACCGGACGGATCAGTCCTTGGCCCGTTCCACATAGGAGCCGTCCGCCGTCATCACCACAATGCGGGTGCCCGCGGTGATATGGGTGGGCACCATGGTGCGCACCCCATTGGACAGCATCGCGGGCTTGAAGGAACCGGAGGCCGTCTGGCCCTTCATCACCGGCTCTGTTTCCGTCACCTCGAAGGTGGCGCGCTGGGGGATTTCGATGGAGATGGCGTTGCCCTCGAACAGTTGCAGCTGCACTTCCATATTCTCGGTCAGGTAGGGGGCGGCGTCGCCCACCACATCGCCCGACACATGCAACTGGTCGAAGGTCACCGGCTGCATGAACACATATTGCTCGCCGTCCTGGTACAGATAGTTGAAATTCTGGTGCTCGACGAACGCCTTCTCGACGCTGTCGGTGGTGCGCAGCCGCTCGACGGTCTTCACCCCGTCGCTGATGCGGCGCATTTCCAGATGGGTGACGGGCGTGCCCTTGCCGGGATGGATATTTTCCGCCGTGATGACGAGATAGAGCTTGCCGTCCTTTTCCAGGACATTGCCTTTGCGCACGGAGCTGGCGATAACCGAAACCACGTCTAACCTCATCAAATCCGGGAATTTGGCGGGGTCTTTAGCAGGGAGCGGGCCAAGAAACAAATGGCATGGTGGGACGCCCGTAATCATGCCGACCGGCGGCCCCTGCTGCTGAAGCGGGGCCGCATCAAGGCCGCCATCCGGGGCTTTTTCGAGGGACAGGGCTTTACCGAGGTGGAATGCGGCGCGCTGGTCGTCTCGCCCGGAAACGAGACCCATTTGCATGCCTTCGAGACGCGGGCGGTGGACGAGGGCGGCGAGGGCGGCACCCTGTATCTCCACACCTCGCCGGAATTCGCCGCCAAGAAGCTGCTGGCGGCGGGCGAGGCGCGCATCTTCGATTTCGCCCGCGTGTTCCGCAACCGTGAGCGGGGACGGCTTCACGCCCCCGAATTCACCATGCTGGAATGGTATCGGGCGCGGGAAGACTATCGCGTGGTGATCGAGGATAGTCTGGCGCTGCTGAGGCTTGCCGCCGATGTGGCGGAGGCGCGGCTGTTCCGGCACCGGGATGCGCAATGCGATCCGCGTGCGGACGCGCAATGGCTGACGCTGGCCGAGGCTTTCACCCATCTGGCGGGGATCGATCTGATGGCGACTCTGTCGGCTTCGGGCGAGGGTGATCGCGATGCGCTGGCGGTGCGCGCGCGGCGTGGCGGGATAGATGTCAACGACGATGACGACTGGTCCGACATCTTCAGCAAGGTGCTGACCCTGCGGATCGAGCCCCGGCTTGGGATGGAGCGGCCCGCGATCCTTTATGAATATCCGCGTTGCGAGGCGGCGCTGGCGCGTGCGTGTCCCGCAGATGGCCGGGTGGCGGAACGGTTCGAACTTTATGTCTGCGGCGTGGAACTGGCCAACGGCTTCGGGGAACTGACCGATCCCGCCGAGCAGCGGCGGCGGTTCGAGGCGGAGATGGCGAAGAAGGAGCGGGTCTATGGCGTGCGCTATCCGCTGGACGAAACTTTCCTTGACGCGCTGACCAACATGCCGCCCGCGTCCGGCGTGGCGCTGGGTTTCGACCGGTTGGTGATGCTGGCGACGGGCGCGCCGAATGTGGATGCGGTGCTGTGGACGCCGCTGGCGTGAAAGGCGGCGTCGCGGCGTCTATCGCGGTACGTTCATGCGGGTGACGCGGCCCACGCTGGTGTCGCCGGAATAGATGTTTCCGGCCTTGTCCCATGCCATGTAGGTCGCCTCGATGAACTGGCCCGTGCCGATGCCCGAACCGCGCCCCAGCGCGGCAAGCACATGCCCGTCGCGGTCCAACTTCAGTAACTGTCCATCGCGTCCGGTGGAAACCCACAATTCGCCTTTTGGATCGAAAGCGACGGCGCACATCAGATTCTTCATCTGAAGCGTCTTCACGAATTTTCCATCCGCCGTGTAGACCACCAGCCGATATTGTTCGCGGTCGCCGATCCACACATCGCCATTGCGCGGGTCGATGGCGATGCCGTGCGCCATGGAGAATTTTCCCGGTCCGATGGTGTTGCCGTACCATTGGCTGATGAATCGTCCATCGCGATCCAGACGGATGATGCGCGCCGCGCCGATATTGTTGTCCGGCTGAAGTCCCGTGTCGTTGGGACTTTCATTGCCATGTCCCTCGGCGATGTAGATGTCGCCATTGCGCCCGAACGCCACGTCCAGCGGCTGCCACAGCAGCCGCTGGCCCTTCGCCTCGTTCCAGTCGCCGCGCTTGCCGCGCACGCCGAAGGTCCGCAAGAGCCGGGCTTCGGGACTGATCTTCATAACCACGGCGGTATTGGCATCGCTGATCCAGACATTGCCGCCGGAATCCACCTTGATGCCATGCGCCTTCTCCAGCGGGCCGGTCACGTCTTCGCCCACGGTGCGGATCAGCCGGAAATCGCGGTCATATTTGAAAAGCTGAGGCTTGCCCGGGGCGGTGCGCTGCAGGACCCACAGGTTGCCTCCGGAGTCGATGGCGACGCCGGTCGCTCCGCCGCCGCCCGGCGGCAGGTCCAGCGGATAGGCGTAATGCGTGTCCTTTGCCTGGTTCCACACCACCCGCTTCAGGTCTTCGCGCGTGGGCCCGAGGAGATTGTCGCAGACCGGCGAACGGGCGCAGGCCGGAACGCTGGGCGGCGGCAGAGCGGCCAGGTCGGCATGACAGGCCTTCGACAGGCGAGGCCGGTTCTGCATCAGGCAGGTGCGGGCGGCATACAGGCCGGAACGGCCCACACAGAGACGATCGATATCGGCCGAACAGGCGGCCAGCACCCCGCCGCCGGGACTGCCGGGCGGCAGCACCCGCCCGCCCGGCGCCACGGGAGCGCGGCCGCCCGTATCGGGATGAGTCTTGCTAAGAACAAAGCCGGGTTCCCGCACGGTCTGCGCCCAGGCCAGGGATCCTGTCAGCGCAAATATCGCCACAAGCGCCGCTGCTTGC
>JAFIHO010000395.1 GCA_017849395.1 Hyphomicrobiales bacterium | reverse complement strand
GGGCCAGACCATCGGCACCAACGATGCGCAGCGTTTGCTGCTGAACACCTGGAAGAATGGGCCGCCCGCCGGATATGCGGGCAGCTTCGACGTCGCTAGCGTCATAGAGAGCCCCGCGTCAAAGTGGGATTCGGTGATGGCGCGGCAGGTAACCGATGGTGCAATCACCGCGGGCACGAACATTTTCAGTAGCGTTGTGGCCAACTTCACCCCCGATGATGTGGGGCTCTGCATCGCCATCCCGGGAGCTGGCAACGCGGGCGGGCTTTTCCGCGCCGTCATCGGACAGGTGGATAATCCATCCCAGGTCACGCTGCTCAACGCCAACGGTACCGCGTCCAATGCTGCAACGGCTGTATCGGGCGCCACCTGCGTACTCGGTGCAACGACCCCGGATGGGACGCATGAGACGTTCCGGGCGAACGTCCGGATCGCGAAGTCAGGTGTCATCAATCCGGCCCTGCTAGTCCGGTAGGAGACGAAATGCCAAACCCCGTGTTGAAAGCCCAAAAATTCACCAGCGAGCCGCTGGGTCCCCGGAGCGTGCGGGTGCAATGCTCCAGCGCGACGGTGGACCGAACCGGTGAGATTGTCGTTCAAGCGGGCATAAAGTTCGCCCATTCGATTCCCGTCCTGTTCGGACACGACGCGCAAATGCCCGTGGGCCGGGCGGAACCCCGGCTCGTCAATGGCAACCTCGTGGCCGATGTGGCATTCGCGCCGCCAGGCGTCAGCGCCAAGGCCGATGAAATCTGCGGCCTGGTCAAGGCCGGCATCGTCGACACGGTTTCGATCGGGTTCGATCCCATCCAGGCCGAGCCAATGGACCCGACACGCCCGCGGGGGCCGCAGCGGTATCTGGCTTGTGAGCTTCTGGAGCTTAGCTTTGTCAGCGTGCCGGCCAATCGCGACGCCACGGTCATCGCGCGGGAGCATCGAGGCAATCTGGAGACCGCTCGGCAGGACGCACGCGATCTGATCGAAAAAGCGGAACGCAAAGATGCCGCTCGCGCACTGGAACTGGCGGGGCTGGCGTCAGACCGGGAATTGTTTAATCGGCGGTTGGAATCCATTCACCTGCAGCAGCTGGGAATGACGAACTCGTACGGAGAGCGCCGGCGGCTGATCAACATGCTGGAACATTGGTTTTGAGATTGGCTCCCTGCAGGAGCCAGGCGGATTAGTCGGGCAGTGCCGCCAGGCGAAAAACCCCGACAGCGTGCGGCCGGATCGCCTCTATCCGGCGCGGCGCGCCGAACGAAAGGCGGGTGAGGTTCACCCGCGTCTTATGCCGGAGGCCCGCCCCTGGGTGGGCCTCCGGTGCTCAATGGTGGATGACACATCATGGCGTCGAACATCGCCGTCAAGCTCGTAGCCGATACGACCCAGCTGGAAACCCAGATGGCGATTGGGCGTGCCCAGGTCAGTCAGTTCACGGCCGAACTGAACCGGATGGCACGCCAGGTGGCCCAGACCGGCGCCGCCACGCCGGAACTGGCCGGCAAGATGCAGGACCTCGCTGCCAAGAGTTTGGCGGCAAAGTCCCGCGTGGCCGAACTGAAGGACGAATTGGGAAAGTCGAAAGGCAGCTTTAGCCAGTTTGGCCTCGGCATGAATATCGTGCGGGATTCGCTTGGGGCGCTCGGCGTCGCCGCTAGCGCCGGTGCAATCGTCAGTTTTGGAAAGAACCTTGCTACCTCGATTGGTGACTTGGGGGAGCAGGCGCAACAGATTGGCGTAGGGGTCGAAGCGTTGCAGGCCTACCGGGCCGCCCTGGAGGAGAACGGGATCGCCATCGGCGATACTGACAATCTGCTTATGAAGCTGACTCGCAACATCGGCGAGGCGATCGTCAGCACGGGCAAGCAGCGGGATGCCTTCAAGGAATTGGGAATGGGCGCACGCGACCTCGCTGGTGGCACAGAAGGCGCACTTCCGAAAATCGCGCAAGCACTCTTGAAGATCAAGGATCCAGCCCAACGCGCGCGGCTGGAGGTAGACCTGTTTGGTAGGTCGGGCCAGAAGCTGGAATCCGCGCTCAATGTGCTCGCGACGCCCACAACAACATTGATCGAACAGTACAAGGCCATGGGTATTGTGCTGGGGAAGGACGTTGTCGATGCCACCGATAAGGCGATCGACAGCATGAATCAGAACTTCCGGAAGCTGGAAGCATCTGTTGCGCCCCAAGTCAGCGATGTCGTGATTGCCCTTGCCAAACTGGTGGATGGATTCACAAAGACCGCAAAGGCCTTCGACGACTTCAAGTACAAGTGGAATTCATGGTCAGCCATCGGTGGCGCCATTGTGGGAGATTTTTCCGAAGCGAACAGGCGGGCATTCCGCGGCAAGGGGCCTGTTGCGACCAATCCCGATCCCAAGCGGATCGAGAAATATTTCCCGAAGGATAATGCGCCAGGCGGCTTCGCGCCGACAGCAGAAGAGCTCGCAAAGCAGGCTGCGCAGGCGCGCCAAATCGCAGCGGTGAAAATCCAGACCTGGGAACAGGCGGCGCAGCGGCATATCGCGGTCGAGCAGCAGACCAACAATCACTTGTTGACCATGGGCGCGGTGACCATGGAGCAGTTCAAGGCCAAGGCAGCCGAGCTGGAGAATGAGCGTTATCGCATCGCGGTCGAAGGGGCTGACCGCCGGCTGAAGGCGGACAAGGGTGATCCGGTGGCCTATGCGCGCGACCTGGCACAGAAAGAAACCCTGGCCCAAGAACATGCCGATCGGATGCTTGCCATCGACCAGAACTATGCCGAGCGCAAACGCCAGCGACAGCAATCCGAGCTGCAGGACTACCTTGCCGAAAGCGCGAGCCGCCTGAACGAGATGACTGAAGAGTTGGACGAGGCCTATGCCTTGGGCCAGATCGATGCGCAGAGGCGGCATCAGTTGGAAAGCGGCCTGACGGAACAAGTGCGGCAGGAAACCCTGGCCCGGCTGGACGCAGAGATTGCCACCCTCACGGCCGGGACAGAGGCCTATGACAATGCCATGAAGCAACGGGCGCGGATCGAAGCCGAGTTCGGCAAGCGGGCTCGCGATGAAACCAAGAAGACCGCGGATCAGATGCGGGACGCCTGGTCACCGGTGCTGAATGCCTTCGAGGGGGTCGCAAGTGGCATCATCAAGAGCAACCAATCCCTCGGCCAAATCCTAGTCCGCGCCGCCGATATGGTGGCCCAAGACCTGCTGAGAATAAAATTGCGGGAGCTGGAAGACGTCATCTTTCATGAGCAGGCAAAAACTGCCGTGACGGGAACGCAGGTCGCGACGCGCGAAGCCCTGGGAATGACCGAGGGCGATTCACTGATCGGGCGCCTGGGAACGATGCTGGCCGGCTGGTTTGGATTTGAAACCGCAAAGACAGCGACCAGCGCCGCTGGCGCGACGGCGCGGTCAACCGCGGTGGCTGCTGAGACCGCCGCTATCGTCGCGGCATCGAAGGTACAGGCCGCTCTGCAAATCCCCGCCTATACCGGTGTAGCGGCCATGGGGGCGGCATCGGCGGTTGCCCCCATCCCCATCGTAGGCCCGGTTCTGGCTGCCGCGGCGTTCGCCAAAATGCAGGCGTTGGGCGGACTGGCGCTTGGCATGGCATCCTTCGATGTGGGCACAAACTATGTGCCATCGAACATGATCGCCCAGGTCCACAAGGGCGAACGCATCATCCCCGAAGCCGATAAGCGGGCACTTATGCGGGCGGTGGATAGCGGCGGTGGGCCAGGCCGCGACGGCGATGTGCATCTCCACATCCACCCGGCTGGCAACAACATGGTGATCGACGGCCCCAGCGTACGGCGCTGGTTCCAGGCCAACTCCAGCGGGGTGGCGGCGGCGGCCCGCACCGCGGTGGCAAAATTGCAGACATAGGAAGGGCGAACATGGGCGAGCCTGCCGATCAGAATCGATTGCCACCCGTGCCAAATTCAGCAGAGGATTGGTACGCGCTCGCGCAAGAGATGCCATTGCGCAGCGTCAGGATCGATACCGAGACCTATGTGCTGGGACAACTCAGCGAGCCGCAATTGGCGGCGCTGGACGCTGCAGGCCTGGCCATCACCCGCGGTGAACGCAGTGCGCTGCACGATGAACCGCTGCTGATGGTGAAATATCTGCTTGAAGCCGGAAGCGCTGATGTCAATTGGAATGCGTTGCGGTCCCGCATTTCGTTCAAGCATTACTGCTTGCTA
The DNA here is from genome assembly GCA_017849395.1 of Hyphomicrobiales bacterium. GTDB lineage: Bacteria > Pseudomonadota > Alphaproteobacteria > Micropepsales > Micropepsaceae > Rhizomicrobium. The sequence goes on along the minus strand of JAFIHO010000395.1, from coordinate 1,506 downwards.
GCGCGGGAATATCAACGGCAAGCCGCAGTACGTGCCTTCGCGGCCTCCGCCATGGCCGGGCGGGCCTAGCGCCGTGGCGGAGGTCCCCAATTAGTGGATAGATGAGGGATTTGCAGCATTCGCCGGTTGCGCTCTTTTCACAGTGATCGACAGCGAGAAGGCCTAAGTGCGCAATTCTGCGCACTTAGGCCCGCGGGGTAAGTCGGAAAATTTGCCTACTTCGATGTCGATCCCTGCCCGGACTCGTGACGGGCGATGATACTTTCCAACTGCGCTACATGGCCCTTGCGTCGCTCAATCCATACCGAGGTAATGTCGTTCGCGGTGCCGGGCCCATCAAAAATTCGGTAGCGCCCAGCTTCCATCGCGGCTATCTCGGCTTTCGCCTCGGTAATTAACTCTCTATAGAAATTGGCTAGATCATCTAACGCGGTCATATCGCCCACTTTCAGTCCGATGAACTGTCGCGCGCTCCGGGGATGTCCTCAGCTAACGCTTCCGCAAATTCGTCTATCGTGATGAAGGCGTCATGCGCAACACGTGGATCTAAGCCGTCTCGCACTACTATGTGGTGATAATCTATAAACACGCGGGCGGTAGCATCCGCGCCTTTGAGATCGCGTACTTCGGCATACGCAGCACCACCCGTCATGGCATAAGGCTTTGTCCAATCAGCCTGGCCATCGCGCAGTAATTCGCCCACCTTTATCTGGCCAGCCGTCTTGCTTTCGTAGTTGGCAGGAGTCCACGCAATCAATGCGTCGGCAAATTTCATGTGCCCCCTCCAAAAATCCCTTAGCGCCCTTATCGTGCACACAAATCAGCGCCTAAAACTATCTTTTCGCCTTGAGCCCCAGTTCTACTAGACGGCGGATGGCTTCCGCTCGGGTTGGATCGTCGGATTGTTTCGCGACCCAAGCATCAAGGTTGGCAAGCGCCTGAGGCTGCATACGCACGACTATCTGAGTGCCCTTACCTGTCGGCGGTGGGCCTCGCCGTTTCTTTGCTAGCACGGTTTGCCTTCTCATATTAACTATGCTAGCACAATATCAGGCCGAGAGGAAGGTAGGACTTCCAGCTCGGCCCTAACCGGCAACACGGAGGTGTATCCATGCCGACGGCTAAGCGTACCCATACCACACCCAAGAGAAAAGCGGCACCGCCGGACGGTGCTGCGGCTTATACTGCGGCCTCGCTCGCTCGCGATGGTCTTTATGATTTCAAGTGCGCTGCGGCGTTGCTCGCGATCCTGAGCGATGGGCAACAGGAAGGCGAGTTGACCCAGGTCCTGAAGCTGGCGCGGGACTACATTGAGAACGCTCGGAGATCCCAAGATGAGGTTATGCAAGTAGTTCAGAGCCATCTTCGGGGTTACGCCTATCCTTCGGAAGTGGGCGCGGCTGCGCCGACGGCTAAGTGTACCCATAGCACAAAACCGAACTCTAAGCATTCAGATGGCGCGAAGGCGTTCGGTGCAATTTCGCGGGGTGGCCTGTGATGCACAAT
>JAFIHO010000394.1 GCA_017849395.1 Hyphomicrobiales bacterium | reverse complement strand
GCTTTCATTGCTGCTGTCCGGCGGCGTGGCGGGAGCCGCCTATGCCCAGATGGGCGTGCAGACCCAGAACAATGCCCAGCCCGAACCCCGCAAACCGGCGGTGACGATCCCCGACGCTCCGCAACTGCCCTATCACTATGGCGCGCGTCCGACCCCGCCCAATGGCGAGAAATTCGGCAATGTCGCGGCCGTGGCGCTGATGCCCAACGGCAATCTGCTGGTGTTCAACCGCAATCCCGCGATCATGATGGTGGAATATGATCCCAGCGGATCGAAAGTGATCCGCGCGTTCAATCCCAACATCGCGATGAACCCGCACGGGTTGCGGGTGGATCGCCACGGCAATATCTGGGCGATCGACAGTTTCCTGAATGTCATCTTCAAGATGAACGGCAAGGGCGAAGTGCTGAAGATGATCGGGACGCGCGGCGAGAACGCGCCCTGGGACGACAGCAAATGGAACGGCATGTTCAACCAGCCGCTCGATATCGCGTTCGACAAGGACGACAATTTCTATGTGGTGCAGAGCCATGGCGGCACCTCGCCGCCCGCCGACTGCACCTTCTGCGCGACCTATGACAGCACCCAGACACGCAACGCCAAGGGCAAGGCCGCCTTGGTGTCCACGCCCAACAATCCGCCCGGCTCCGATCCGCGGGTGATCAAGTTCGACAAGAATTTCAACTATGTCGCCAGCGCCAGCCTGGCCCATGCCGATGGCAAATATCCCACCATCCATTCGGTGATCGTGTCACCGACCGGCGAAGTGTGGGTCGGCGACCGGGCTTCGGAGAAGATCGTGATCTTCGACAATGGCCTGAAGAACCGGCGGGAAATCCAGCTTTCCAACCTGACCTGCGGCTTCTTCCAGGACGCCACCGGCCAGCTTTGGATGTCCACCGGCCGCAACGGGCTGGTGCTGAAGATGGGCTGGGACGGCAAGGTGCAGGGCTGGTTCGGCAAGCATGGCGACAATCCCGATTCCAACGATATCGGCGAGGGTCATTACATGGTCGTGTCCAAGGACCAGAAGACCATCTTCGTGGCCGACACGGTTCTGGCGCATGTGATCAAGCTGGAGCATAACTGACAAAAAAAGGGGACGGCCCCGACCCGGCCGTCCCCTCGCCTTTCACATCGGGGAAAATCATGCGCTTTCTGTGTGCCGCCGCCCTTCTGGCGCTGTCCGTGACCGCGGCCGACGCCGCCGAAATCAGTGTCATCAGCCCGGGCGTGATCTCCAATTCCGGCCTGCGCGAAGTCGCGGCGGCCTTCACCCAGAAGACCGGCACCAAGGTGAATATCGTGGTGTCCGGCATGGGCGAGATCGTCGGCGATATCAAGAACAGGGCGCCTGCGGCGGATGTGGTGATGCTGCCGATGGATCTGATGGCGACCCTGGCGCTGGAGAATGGCATAGCGCCCGGCAGTTTCACGCCGCTGGGCCGGGTGGATATCGGCCTGTTCAAGAAGCCCGACGCGCCCCATCGCGACATTTCCACGACCGCGAAATTCATTGCGGTGATGAAGACGGCATCGGTGGTGCTCTACAGCGATCCGGTGTCGGGCTCCATGCAGGCCGCGATGAATGCGGAAATGCTGAAACGTCCCGATTTTGCGGGCATCAAGACCCAGCCGGTCAAGGGCGATGCCGAACCGGCGCTGAAGCGCGGTGATGGCGATGCCAACGCGATGGGGCTGGGCCTTATCCATGGCGTGCATCCGCGCGACGGCAAGCCGACCGACAATCCCTATCTGATCGGGCCGCTGCCTGTGGAACTGGGCATGCATATGGACATGGCCACCGCCGTCAATGCGCGGTCGGGCGATGTGAAGGATGCCCAGGCCTTTATCAGCTTCGCCCTTTCGCCCGAGATGCGCGGAACCTGGCGCAAGGGCGGAACGGACCGCTACTGAGGTTCACGTCCGGGCTGTCGCTGTCATGGCCTTCGGCTTGAATTGACAGGCTTGCGAACGGGACGTCTGATACCAGGAAGTATCAGGAGGATCGCCATGCCCCAGCGACGCGAGGTCACCAAACTTCTTTGCGGCACGCCTTTTCTGGCGAGAGCCGCGCGTGCCGCCGCCACGGATGCGGTTCCCGCCAGCGCGTTGCTGCAGCCCGCCCAACTGGCGGAGCTGCTGAAAGCAGACGCTCCGCCCCTGCCGCTGCAGGTCGGCTTCAAGACGCTTTACGACCAGGCCCATATTCCCGGCTCGGTCTATGCCGGGCCGGGCAACGCGGATAACGGTCTCGCCAATCTGAAGAGCCAGGTCGAAAGCCTGCCGCGGGATCGCGCGCTGGTGATCTATTGCGGCTGCTGTCCCTGGGTGCGCTGTCCCAATATGGGCGCGGCATGGGACCGGCTTCATGCCCTGGGCTTCAGCAATGTGAAGGCCCTGATGATCACCACCAATTTCGGCGAGGATTGGGTGAACAAGGGCTATCCCGTCGCGCGCGGCGAATAGGATGCGGTCGCGTCTTGCCATCCTGCTGACCTGCCTGCCGCTGCTGATGGGCGCGGCGCCGGTGAAACTGGCGCCGGGATCAAGTGTGCCTGCCATGTCGCGCGCGGACATGCACGGGCGGCCTGTCGATCTGGCGGCCTTGCAGGGCAAGCTGGTTCTGATCGATTTCTGGGCGAGCTGGTGCCCGCCCTGCATCGTCGAGATACCCAGGCTCATCGCGATGCAAAAGACCTATGGCCCGCGCGGATTGCAGGTCGTGGGCATTTCCATGGACGATTCCGCCCAGCCCGTGCGGGACGTGGCGAAGCGCTTTGCCTTCAACTATCCGGTCGTGCTGGGCGACGCGAAACTGGGGAGCGAGTTTGGCGGCGTGCTGGGCCTGCCGGTGCAGATGCTGGTCGGGCGCGACGGACGCATTCTCAAGATCTGGACCGGCGAGATTGCGCCCGGCGCTGTCGAACAGGCCGTCAAAGCCGCCCTGCGCTAGTTGCGAGCCGGGTGGGCCTCGATGAAATCCACCGCCTTGGGGTTCAGCGTCTCCACCGTGATCGTCTCCGCTAAGAGAAGGCGCTGTTCCTTGCGGGGATTGTAGCGCGGGATCGGCGCGGCGGCGGTGGCGGGATTGCCGGTTTTCGCAAAGGCGACCACGACATCCTGCATCTGGTCCGACAGTCTGTAGTCGGCGGTGGACCAGACCCGCGTCGGGCGGAACAGGTTCAGCGCGCCGATGGTGCCGAACCAGAAGGGCAGATCGGAATTGTGATAGGCCCCCGCCGTCTTCACATCCATGTCGGTGATGACCACACCGGCCGGATAGGTGTGGGGATGGTTGTATTGAACCAGCCAGACGGGCGACTTTCCGGTGGCGGCCTGCGCCTTGGCCCAATCGCGCGCCACGATGCCGAAGCCGGTGATGCGTGCGACTTCCTTGGCCTGTTTCGCGGCCTCGACATCGTTCGAGGCCGGGAACAGTTTCAGAAATTGCGCCGCATCGGGGCCGTAGAGTTTTTCCGCGCCCGCGCGATAGGCGGCCAGCGTCGTGGCGGTGGTGACGGCATTAGCGCTGCCGCCGTCATTGCCGACGGATGACAGAAGCATGGGCACGTCGATCTGCCGCCCGGCCGCGTAGACATTCGCGGGCGTATCCGGCAGCACATAGCCGTCAATGGTGGGTCCGCTGAACCGCACGCTGTTGGCGGCGGCGATATTGACGATCTGGTCGGCGGGGATGGTGCGCATCTGGGCGATGTCGCGCGCCTTCATCGCTGTTTGCAGCTTCACGCCCATGGCTTCGGTTTCGGCCAAGGTCTCCTGCCGGGGCGCGGCGACGCCGTGATAAGAGCCGGACAGGCCGATGATTTTCGCGAACAGGCCCCTGGCCAGCGGGCTGGATGCCAGATCGTCAAGCGCCAGCGCGCCAGCAGACTGGCCCAGCACCGTGACATTGGCGGGATCGCCGCCGAAAGCCGCGATATTGCGCTGAATCCATTTCAGCCCGAACATCTGATCCATCAGGCCCCAATTGCCCGACGCGTTATGGCCGGATTCGCGGCTGAGTTCGGGATGGGCCATGTTGCCGAAAATGCCGACGCGATAGCCGATGCCCATATAGATCACGCCTTTCTTCGCGATCTCCTGGCCGCCATAGATGTCGAAATTGATCGAGCCTTCCTGGAAGCCGCCGCCGTGGATCCACACCACCACGGGCAGCTTGTCTCCGGGCTTCGCGCCGGGCGGCAGCCAGATGTTGGCGTAGAGGCAATCCTCGCTGGAGCGCAGCTCGCCGAAATAATGGTTCAGGGTGGTGGCGCGCAGCGGGATGTAGCAGTTCGACTG
>JAFIHO010000393.1 GCA_017849395.1 Hyphomicrobiales bacterium | reverse complement strand
GCCGACCACCAGCAGGGCGGTTATCACCGCCAGACTGGCGAGGCCGACAAGGATGGCGGCGACTGCCCGCCAGCCGGTGAGGCGTACCACGCGAAACTGCATTCCGTTCGATCCTGTGCGGTGGGGCGAAACCCGTCCGGCATCGTTGATAGCACTTCGGGCCGATTTTATGTCCCAATCGCCGACAGAACAGCCCATATATCCGGAGCAGAGCAACATCGAGGCATAACGCGACCGCCCGGTGCGGGAACGCATCGCGTTTGACCATGCCTTTTCCGCCCGGTATCCAACACGGATCGTCAGCGGTTGCGAGGGCATATGGGCAAGGGATTTTTGCGCGTTTCCGCCGTCGCGCTGGGCCTCATCGCATTTCCCATGTCCAGCCAGGCGCATTTCCAGCTTTTGGCGCCGGCATCCTGGCTGGTCGAGAACGCGCTGGGCGATCCGCAGAAGGCCGCGCCTTGCGGCGGCACCAATACCGATTTCGGCAAGCCGACCTATGCGGTGACGGATGTGAAGGGTGGATCGCTGCTGCACATCAAGGTGAAGGAGACGGTGTTCCATCCCGGCCATTACCGCGTGGCGCTGGCCGTGAATTCGCCGACCGAACTTCCGCCGGACCCGAAGGCGCAGACCATGACCAACGACAAGGGCGTGGTGATGTCGGTGTCGGGCGAAGTGATGAACCCCGCCGCACCGCCCGTGCTGGCGGACGGACTGTTCAAGCATGACGCTCGGGTCGATCAGCCTTGGGAAACAGATGTGACGATCCCGAACATCAGCTGCAAGGCCTGTACGTTGCAGGTGATCCAATTCATGGAGCAGCATGCCGTGAACAATCCGGGCCAGTTCACCTATCACCATTGCGCGGTGCTGCGGATCACCGCCGATCCGTCCAAGCCGCTGGATACGGCATGGCCGAAGGACCGCAACTAGCGGTGCGCGGCGCGGCCCTCGCCTATGGCGTCGCGCTGGCGGCGGGGCTTTTGGTGTGGACCGCAACCGCCATGTTGGGGCACCGCATCGAGCCATGGGATGATCCGGTCTACTGGAAGGTTGGCTATCCGCTGGCCGTCATCCTGTCCGGTGTGCTGGGGTACGTCTGGCCCGATCGTGCATGGCGCTGGGGCCTGGTGGTGATGTTCAGCCATGCAATCGGGATGACAGCGCGCGGCGCGGGCATGGACCTGCTGCCGATGGGATTGATCCTGCTCGGGGTTCTCAGTCTTCCCGCGGCACGATTGGCGGTGCTGGCGGCGCGGCTGTCGCGGCGCTGAGGCTCATCGGCCTGCCAGCCAGAAGATCAGCGAGAGCAGCGCGCTGATGATGAGGCAGGTGACGATGGGAAAGTAGAATCCGCCGCTTTCCGTCTTGATCGCGATGTCGCCGGGCAGATGGCCCAGGCCAAGGCGCGTGATGTATGGCCAGAGAAGTCCGGCAACGACAAGAATGACGCCGATCAGGATCAGGAAGCGATTCATCGCGTTTCACTCTCGTCTCGAGGGCCGCCCCCTTAACGCATCAATGCGGCATCCGCGCCAACTGGGCGGACTGCACGGCGGCAAGTTCATCCGCCGCTTTTTCCGCCGCCAGGCGCGCGCTGGCGCGTTCCTTCACCGATTCCGATTTCAACTGGCCACAGGCCGCCATGATGTCCCGGCCGCGCGGGGTGCGGACGGGAGACGCGTAACCGGCGCGGTTGACGATCTCGGCGAATTTTTCGATCTGCGCCCAGTCGGAACATTCGTAAGGAGCGCCGGGCCAGGCGTTGAAGGGGATCAGGTTGATCTTGGCGGGAATGCCCTTGATGAGCTGCACCAGTTCGCGGGCCTCGGCCAGGCTGTCATTGACGCCCTTCAGCATCACATATTCGAAGGTGATGCGCCGCGCGTTCGACGCGCCGGGATAGGTGCGGCAGGCGTCGAGCAATTCCTTGATCGGATATTTCTTGTTGATCGGCACGATCACGTCGCGGATATCATCGCGCACCGCATGCAAAGAGATGGCGAGCGAAGAACCGATCTCGCTGCCCGCGCGCGGGATCATCGGCACGACGCCTGCGGTCGAAAGCGTCACGCGGCGGCGCGACAGGGCCAGCGCGTCCCCATCGGTGACGATGCCGAGTGCCGCCTTCACGTTATCGAAATTGTAGAGCGGCTCACCCATGCCCATCATGACGATGTTGGTGACTTTTCGGTTCTCCGCCGTGGACGGCCAATCGCCCAGCGTGTCGCGCGCGACGAACAGCTGGCCCAATATTTCAGCGGGCGTGAGGTTGCGCACCAGCTTCTGGGTGCCGGTGTGGCAGAATTTGCAGGTGAGCGTGCAGCCGACCTGAGACGACACGCACAGGGTGCCGCGATCCTCTTCCGGGATGTAGACCGTCTCGAACTCGATGCCGGGGCCGGTGCGCAGCAGCCATTTGCGGGTGCCGTCATTGGACAGTTGCGCGGTGACGACCTCCGGCCGAGCCAGGGTGAATTTGTCTTCCAGAAGGGCGCGGAAATCCTTCGCCAGGTTGGTCATGGCGGCGAAATCGCGCGCGCCATGCACATAGATCCAGTTCCACAACTGGCGCGTCCGCATGGCGGCGGATTTTTCCGGCACGCCGGCCGCCAGCAGCGCGTCTTTCAGCGCGGGCTGGGCAAGGCCGATCAGGGAAGCGCGCGTGTCCATCACATCTTGCAGGCGTCGTGAATCTTGGCCAGAGCTTCGGTGAAGCCGGCCAGGGAATAGGTGTCCACCGTCTTGGTGCCGCGCTGTGAGGTGCCCATCGCTACCGCCGACACGCCTTCCTTCATCGCGGTGATGAGGCGTTCATTCTCGTCCAGGGATTGCAGCCAGGCCTTGCCTGCCTTCGCTTCATTGCGGGAGAAGAAGGTGAATTTGTCGCCGCCGATGGCCAGGCTGGCGGGCGTGCCGTCCTTGGCGGCATAGCCGAACACGATCTGCGGCTCGGCCTTGATCTTGCGGGCCGGCCAGTCGGATACGATC
>JAFIHO010000392.1 GCA_017849395.1 Hyphomicrobiales bacterium | reverse complement strand
AGTCACTCTCACAGATTAGAATTGTTCTAAGACGTTGACGCGCCTGCGCGACCGCGCCACTCTGCGCGCCGGTTGCAGCACAGGAGAGTCATATGCCTGCCCTGAAAAATACGAAGACCTGGGAGAATCTGAAGGAGGCTTTTGCTGGCGAAAGCCAGGCCAATCGCCGCTATCTCTATTTCGCGCAGAAGGCTGACGTCGAAGGCCATAACGATGTCGCCGCCGTGTTCCGCTCCACCGCCGAAGGCGAGACCGGCCATGCGCATGGCCATCTGGAATATCTGGAGGAAGTGGGCGATCCGGCCACCGGCGAGCCGATCGGCGCCACCGACGCCAACCTGAAGGCTTCCATCGCGGGCGAGACCCACGAATATACCGACATGTATCCGGGCATGGCCAAGACGGCGCGTTCGGAAGGCTTCGACGAGATCGCCGACTGGTTCGAGACGCTTGCGAAAGCGGAAAAGAGCCATGCCGGCCGTTTCCAGAAGGCTTTGGATACTCTCGGAAAATAATCCACGCTTTCATCGCCCGTGGCCTATTCGGCCACGGGCGAGACGCGGTTGAAAACTTCCTTGTCGCGCAGAAACACCCGGGTCATGCGGATTTGGGTGTACGAAGCAGCCAAGACCAACCCTGTAACGAGAAGCGCTGTCAAGCCATGCTTGATGTCATTCTCCAAAAACAAACTGATCGTCATATATGGGCCAATGGTGACCACCGCCAAACCCGTCAGCAGTATGACAACGCCGACGAGGCATTGCGCCGCGCTGAGCATAATGGCCACCGGCAGCCACCAGCGCCAAAGAGAGGCCTTGTGCCGACGCACGGCGGAGGGTGCCCAGTGTCCCAGTTCTGCGCAGTACACCAGATGCCGGATGGTGATATCGCGCTCACAATTGCACGCGGCTCGCCATTTGCGCCGGAAGACGGGCGATGCCAGCCGCATGACTCCGATAACAATTGGAACGGCGCCAACAGCTTCCCAGCCGAAATGATCCAGAAAAACAAATCCGTCCATACGGACACGAAACTTCTTGGCGAAGACTTCGATCAGATCCCCCGCGTCGTCGCCCCATATGCCAAGATCCGACACAAGACGCGTTTCTGGCGTGATCTTTTCCGGCGCGGCAACCGAGCTTTCCGCGACAAGCGCGCGCACCGCGTCGATCGTTGCAGGTTGAACCACAGCCTGTTCCTTCTGGGCAGCACCGCATATTCCCATGAACGGAAGGCCAATCCAACATGACCGGCGAAGGCAGTCTGGATGCGCCCACCCGCCAGATCATCGACTGGAAGAATCCGGATTTCGCCGATCCTGCGAAGCTGGATGAGGAAATGCGGCGGGTGTTCGACATCTGCCATGGCTGCCGCCGCTGCTTCAATCTGTGCGATTCCTTTCCGCGCCTGTTCGACCTGATCGATTCCAGCGCGAATGAAGATGTCGAGAGCCTGGCGTCGGACCAGTTCAAGCCGGTGGTCGAAGCCTGCACGCTTTGCGACATGTGCTTCATGACCAAATGCCCGTATGTGCCGCCGCATCCCTTCATGCTGGATTTCCCGCATCTGATGCTGCGTCATCGTTTCGTCGAGGCGAAGGCGGGCAATCGCAACAAGGAATTCGTGCAGCAGCAGCTGGCCGAGATGGACCGCAACAGCACCTTGGCGCGGCCGGTGGCGCCCATCGTCAACTGGGCGTCCGACAAGAACAACAAGCCGGTGCGCGCGGTGATGGAAAGCGTCACGGGCATAGACCGCAACGCTACCCTGCCGAAATTCCATGCGCGCACTTTCGTGTCCGCGGACCGGCAGGAGCCGCTGACGCCCAACGACGCAGCGCCCGCCCATGGCAAGCGCAAGGCGGCGCTCTATGCCACATGCTTCGTCAACTACAACAAGCCCGCGACGGGCATGGCGGCGCGCGCCGTACTTAATCATCTGGGGGTAGAGACGAAGGTCGCCTATCCCGGCTGTTGCGGCATGCCCTTTCTGGAGCAAGCCGAACTGGCGAAAGTCGAGGCGAACGCCACAAAGGTTTCCCACGAACTGGTGAAGCTGATCGATGAGGGGTACGACATCGTCGCCCTGACCGCTTCCTGCGGGTTGATGCTGAAATTCGAATGGGCGCTGATCTGTCCCGACAATCCGGACGTGAAGAAGGTGGCCGAGCACACGTATGACATCGACGAGTATGTCGTGGATGTGATGAAAAAGGACGGTGTGCCGCACGGCATGAAGTCCCTGCCAGAAGGCGTGACGGTGCATTTGGCGTGTCATGCGCGGGCGCAGAATATGGGGCCCAAGGCGGCGGAGATGCTGAAGCTGATTCCCGATACGCCGGTGGATGTGATCGAGCGTTGCAGCGGCCATGGCGGCACCTTCGGTGTGGTGAAGCCGACCCATGCGGTGGGCGTGAAGGTGGGACGGCCGGTATTCCGCGCCGCGAACACTCAGAAGCGCGGGCATATCGTGTCCGATTGCCCGCTGGCGGCGCAGCATATCGTGGCCAACACCGAGACGGGCGTCACCGAGCCAGAACATCCGATCCAGATCATGGCGCGGGCGTTTGGGTTGAGGAGCGATTAGCCGAAGGCTAACGGAACGGTGTCGCACGACGCTGTCGCTAACGACGGACCGTTTCGAGCGACGAGACGCCGCGAGCTTCGGCGAGCGGCCGGGTGTCGCAGAAGGAGTGAGAAAACACGCAATGAGTGAAGCACAGCGCAAGATCACACCCGCCGACATCCTGCCCCTGAAGGAATATGATTTCCGCCGCAAGACGCTGAAGCAGAATCTGCTGCCGGTGAAAAAGCTGCGGCGGGTGGAGGTTGGCCCTTTCGCCACCTTCTATTTCGAGAATTACGCCACCATGTGGCTGCAGGTTCAGGAGATGCTACGCATCGAGAAGGGCGGTGACGAGCAGCTTGAAGGCGAGCTGGAAGCGTATAATCCGCTGATCCCGCAAGGCGACGAGCTGATCGCCACCATGATGCTGGAGATCGAGGATGCCAACCGGCGGCACAATACCTTGCTGACCCTGGGCGGCATCGAGGAATGCGTGTTCATGGAGATCGGCGGCGACAAGATCGCCGCCACGTCGACCGAATATGACGACCGCACAACGGCGGACGGCAAAACCTCATCGGTACACTGGCTGCGCTTCAAGCTGACGCGGGAACAGATTGCGCGCTTCGTGACGGAGCGGGTGGTGATCGGCGTGGAGCATCGCAATTATGGCCATATGGCGGTGCTGAATGCGGACACCAAGGCGGCGCTGGCGAAGGATTTTGCTTAAGGCGGAAGAAGTTGGATGACTTTCGCGGGCATGACGGTGGGGGTTATGCCGCCGGGCTGTCGGTCAGCCGCTGGGCGTTGGCGCGCGGGCTGAAATAGGTGACGGTAAGGACGCTGACGGGCGCCTTGTCGCCATTGCCCAAGGCTACCGAGAAATTTTCGCCGGTGATGTAATCGACGCTGGCCATCTGGAAATAGGTCAGGGTGCGGATCGGGCGACGCGCCTGCAGAATGGCGTAATAGCCGGTGTTCCAGGCCTCGACCACATCGGCCGATACGGAGTCTTCCAACATGCGGCCGGTCTGTTCGCCGAAATACTGGACCAGCGCCATGCCCTGCAGGCGGAATTTGAAATGCGGCTTGCCGTCCTGATCCGGCATATACTCCATGATGGTGAGATGGCGCAGGAAGGGTTTCAGCAGCCGCGCATCCAGATCGCTGCGCTCGGGCAAGCCGCCGCGCTCGATCTGTTTCAATTTCCACAGATCGTGCAACTGACGCAGTTCCGCGCGCTCGAAACTGAGCGTCGGATCCACTTCCACACCCCATCCCCTGGTCTTGGCCACGGACTGAAGGTCGGCGATCGGGTTTGCGTCACCTGACATGGGCAAATTTCTATCGCCCCTACGATGGACAACCGGTAACAATTTTAAGTTAATCGGCAACAGGACGCGGACGCTTGGCAGCCATGCACCGACATGCATCGCCTATAACAGCGAAAAATCCGCAAACAAAACATTAACCCCAGCTTACAGCTTAACCTTTCCGCTTACGATGTCCGCGTGACGTGCCGCTGTCAGCCTTTCATAGCGGCCCGTCACGGGATCCAGAAAATAGAGCGGATCGGCGATCGCCTCGGGGTCGAAACCCTCTCGCACCAAATCCACCTTGCGTTGCTTGAAGGTACCGGTGACGTCGATGCGCGATGAAAGCCGCAGAAATACTGGCCGCGCATAGGATGCGAGCCGGGATTTGAGGTATCCCGCCAGCCCATCCATGTCGAAGTCGCCATTTACCACCAGCACCGCCATGCCGGCCCTGCCATCCACGCCGGGCACTTTGACGCCATACACATTGGCCTCTGAAACACCGGGCACAGCCGCCAGCACTTCACCGACTTCGCTGGTTGCAACATTCTCGCCCTTGAACCGGAACGTGTCCCCGATGCGGTCTACAAAGTAAAAGTAGCTGTGCGCATCTCGGCGCATCAGATCGCCGGTGGCGAACCAGGCATCGCCCCTGGCGAACACATCGCGCAGAATTTTTTTCTCGCTGTCGCGCTTGTCGGTATAGCCCTCGAAGCTGCGGCCCGCGCTGCCGCCAATGCCGCCGATTACCTGGCCGACCTCATCCGGCGCGCATTCGATGCACAGCCCGTCTGGGCCGCGCACTACCGCTTCCTTCTCGACATCGAAGCGGACAACCCGCGTTGGCAGGCGGAACTGGATATATTCGGGCACCCGTCCCACCGCACCGACCGTGCCGTCATAATTCAGCATCGACACATTGCCTTCGGTCGCGCCGTAGAATTCCACGATGCGCGGAATGGCGAAACGCTGCTGGAACTGTTGCCAGATTTCGGGACGCAGCCCGTTGCCGGTGATGGCGCGAATCGCATGGTCGCGTTCCAGGGGATGCGGCGGCGCATTGAGCAGATAGCGGCACAACTCGCCGATATACTGGAACATGGTGGCGCGGTATTTGTGCACGTCGTTCCAGAACTCATGCACCGAGAATTTGCGCCGGATGATGAGCGCGCCGCCCGACAGCAAGGCCAGGCCAACCGCGCAGACGCCGCCGGTGGAATGATAGAGCGGCAGGGGATCATAGATGCGGTCGCGTTCCGTCGGTCCCAGCGCGCCGACAAAGCCGTACATCATGAAGAGCATTCGCATATGGCTGAAATTCGCCGCCTTGGGCAGCCCGGTGGTGCCCGAGGTGTAGATGAAGAAGGCGCGGTCCTTGGCTGTCAGTCCTTCGCGCGCCTGTTTTCCAGGCGAGAGCGGCGAGGCTTCGGCCAGCGCCTCCGACAGGTCCAGCGCGCCGGGCGGCAACGCGCCGCTTGCGCCTTCGACCCAGAATTGCGGCCCGTTATCGAAACCGGCAGCAGCGAAAACCGACGCGAGCTCCGCGCCGACAATGGCATGGCCCGCCCCCGCAATGGCGACGGAATGAAACAACGCCTGGCCGCTGAGATTGGTGTTGATTAGCGCCACCTGCGCGCCGACCTTGAACATGCCCAGCCAGGCGCAGATGTAATCGGGCCGGTTCTCCATCAGCAGCGCCACCCGGTCGCCGCGTTTTATGCCCGCGCGAATCGCCCAATGGGCATAACGGTTGGCGCGCGCATCCATCTGGGCGTAGCTCAGGACCTGGTCCTGGCAGATCAAGGCCGGATTGTCCGGGCTTTTCGCCACATGCTGTTCCACGATATCGACGATGGTGCGCGGCGAATCGGGTTTGACCAGCCGCAGCATCCAAAGAGTGCGGCCCACATGTTTTATATAAGTGAGTTCGCGGTGGATCGCGGCGAGCACTATGATTCCTTCCCTGCGGTCAACAGATTGGTCCGCACGGACGGCCTAATCAAGGCGAAGCGGGCAACCCGGCATGGATGAGACACTCGATCTGCGCGGTCTCAAGTGTCCGCTGCCCGCGCTGATGACACGGCGTGCTCTGGCACGCCTGCCGCGCGGCGCGGTGCTGACGGTGACAGCCGATGATCCGCTGGCCGCGGTCGATATTCCGCATATGTGCCATCAGGAGGGTCACGCCGTGGAAAGCGTGACCCGCCATGAGGCCTATGCGGAATTCCGGCTGCGCGCCTGAGGATGCTTCAGCGCGGCGGTGGCGGAGGAGGAGGCGGGGGTGCTCCCGCGGACAGGTGCGAGAGGACCTCGGCGGCATTGATCGCGCGCGGGTTGTTTGCCGCCTGATTCGCCGTCAGCAGCACGATCTCGGCAAAGCCCTCATAGCGGGTCGTCGAAACGATATTCACATCCGGTCCGAAGCCGCCGTAATAGCCCCAGCCCGGCCGGAAGCGCCAATAGCCGGGACCACCCCACCAGCCCCAGCCGGGGCCCATGGGCTGTGGAAAAGCGGAATAGCGGGTCTGCGCCTGGGTGTCCCGGTCATCGAACATAAAGTGGGTAAATCCTGCCGCTCGGGTAACTTCCGCAGCCCGCAGCAGAAGATAATTCTCCACCGTCTCGCGGGACGTGGTGGAATTGCCAGTGAATGTGACCCGGTAGCGATTGTTGGTCAGAGCCCGGTCGGTATAGCCGGTGGATCGTCCGGGTGTGCGCGGCTCATAGGCGGCGGGCGTGGAGCAAGCCGCCAGCACCCCGAGCGCGGCTGAAAGCGTCAAAATCGAAACAGACCTCGAAAGCCATGCCATGATCGTCTCCTGTTGCCCCCTGTCTTCTTTATAGCACTTCCATAGTGGTAACCGGCGTCTCAAATTCTGAAATTCCTGCCATGGCTTTGACCATACAGCAGTTTACGCCAGGGGTGCGGCGTTTCCGCCGCATCCCCCTTGCTAAAGAACGCGCGGCGTAAGAAGTTCGGCGCGTCAGGTCCATCGGGGCCGGAAACGCCTCAGGTGACCGCCTGAGGCCAAAAACGAGCCAATGGTACTAAAGGTAGGGGCCTGATCGATCGCCATGCACGGTCTTTCGCAAATCCTGCAATTTGTCCTCTCCCTTATTCTGATCGCCGTCTCGCTGCTTTCGGTTCAGCTGGCCGCGTTGGCCTGGGTCAGAGTCTTCCGCAAGGCGCCCAGGCTGGCGCGGGCCGATCTGGCTGAGAGTGAACTGCCCCATGTGCTGGTCCAGTTGCCCGTCTGTAACGAAGGACCGCTGGCGGTGCGCGTTGCGTCCGCTGCGGCGCACATGGACTGGCCGCGCGACCGCCTGACCATCCAGATTCTGGATGACGGCGACGAAACCCTGCATGAAGAACTGGCGGCGCAGGTGCGCAGCGTGATGCCGGACGGCGTCCATTATCAGATATTGCATCGCGGCAATCGCATCGGATTCAAGGCGGGCAACCTGGCGTTCGGCCTTGCGCATTCCGAAGCGCCCTATGTGGCGGTGTTCGATGCGGACTTCGTACCCCCCAGCGATTTTTTGCGCCGCACCATTCCGGTTCTGGCGGGGGACGAAGGCCTGGCCTTTGTCCAGACACGCTGGGGCCATGCCAACCGCAACACCAACTGGCTGACACGGGTGCAGGGCCTTTTGCTGGATTCGCATTTCGCGGTGGAGCAGGAAGCGCGCTTCCGCGCCCAGATGCCGCTGTCCTTCAATGGCAGCGCGGGCGTGTGGAACAGGCTTGCCATCGAACAGGGCGGCGGCTGGACCGGCGATACGTTGACCGAAGACCTGGATCTGTCGATGCGCTGCGTGATGCAGGGCTGGCGCGCAGCGATGCTGCCCGATGTGGTGGTGCCGGGCGAATTGCCGCCCACCGCTGCCGCATGGCGCGCGCAACAGGCGCGCTGGACCAAGGGCCATGCGCATGTGGCGCGCAAGCTGTTGCCGAAAGTCTGGGGCAGCGCCATGCCGCTGTGGAAGAAGGCGGCGATGACGCTGCAGATGTGCCAGTTCGCCTTCTACATGCTGGCCTTCGCCAGCGCCGCGGTCAGCCTGGCGCTGATCTATATGGGTGTGCCTTACATTCCCGAAGTCGGCTATCTGGGCCTGATCGTCACCGCGTTGGGCCTGTTCTGTTCGATCTTCTATCTCTATCTCGGCCAGCGCATGCTGGGCCGCGAGCATGAGGAGAAGCTCGTGCCCGCCCTGCTGCTGGCGGTGGTGTTCCCCTCGGGCCTCATCCTGGCCAACACCCGCGCCACCTATGAGGCTTTCTTCAGCACACGGATGGATTTCAACCGCACCACCCGCGCCGGCGAAGTTCATGCCGGCGGCTGGCGCGGCGGTCCTGAATTGGTTGTGGGCCTGTTGCTTCCCGCCTTCGTGTTCGCGGAACAGACCTGGAGCGGACTGTTCTTCTTCTTCGCCGTGTCGGGACTGGTCTCGATCGGTACCATGGGCGCGATTGCCCCGGCCAAGCCGGCCCGCCAGCAGATCACCCCCGGCGAGTAGCCCCCATATTCTCAATAACTTGTTAACCTTTCCGCATCACTCCTGAATGGGTGGCTGAAAGCGAATTCGTGCGATGAGGGTTCGTGGCAGAGCATTGGCAGTGATCGCGATCGCGCTTGCGGCGTCGGCCTGCGCGGGACCGCACTATTATGAAGGCAGCCTGCCGGACGAACCCGGCCGCAACCTGAACCTCCAATCCGGCCAGACGCCGATGCAGTGCGCGCCCTATGCGCGCGAACATTCGCAGGTGAAGATTTTCGGGGACGCCTATACCTGGTGGGATCAGGCCCAGGGACGTTTCGCCCGCAATCCGCTGCCCAATGAAGGTTCGGTGATGGTGCTGGCCGATTATGCCGGGCCCAAGCGCGGCCATCTGGCGGTGGTGAAACGGATGGTTTCCACGCGCGAGATCAGGATCGATCACGCCAACTGGCTGAATGACGGGTCCATCTATGTGAACAATCCGGTGGTGGATGTGAGCGCCGCCAATGACTGGACCGCCATCAAGGTCTGGAACATCAAAACGGGACGCTGGGGCGAGCGCATCTATTCGGTGAAGGGTTTCATCGGTCCCGGCGCGGCCGGCCGGGATCGCGTCGCGCAGGCGGACCGGATCCAGGATTTGTTTGAATAAGTACAATATCTTAGAGGGATTGCTGCGTCCTACTGCCTCGCCCCTCTTTGAGCCCGGAGGGCGGAAGCCTATTTTCCCACGTCTCTGACCCTGACGGGTCTTCGAATCGCTGCATCGGTGCGTTTCCGTTCCATGAACATCTCAAGGTTTCGGTGAATATCGAATCTTCCGATGCAACGGCCGCGGCGGGCGAGACGCCCGCGTCCCAAAGCGCGTCCGGAGGAGAGGAACGCGGCCCGGGCGACCGGCGCAAGAAGGCGATGGTGGTGCTGGGCGCGCTGGGCGTGGTGTTTGGCGATATCGGCACCAGTCCGCTCTATGCGATGCGCCAGACGGTTCTGGAGACCAAGCTGGGCATCGCCAATCATGCGGCGGTGATGGGGTCGCTCTCCCTTATCTTCTGGGCGCTGGTGATCGTGGTCACCCTCAAATACGTCACCCTCATCATGCGCGCCGACAATAACGGCGAAGGCGGCACCCTGGCGCTTGCGGCGCTGGCGCACCGTTCGCCCCGCCTGTCGCGCGCGGTCAAGACCACTATCGGCGTCAGCGCGACGGTGGGTCTGGCGCTGTTCTATGGCGACGGGCTTTTGACCCCGGCCATCTCGGTCCTGTCGGCCGTGGAAGGCCTCACCGTCGAGAACAAGGCCTTCGAGCCGCTGGTGGTGCCGCTGACCCTGGCCATCCTGATCGGACTGTTCGCCATCCAGAGCCGCGGCACGGCGCGCATCGGACGCTGGTTCGGACCGATCATGCTGTTGTGGTTCGCCGCCATCTCGATCCTGGGCCTGGTCGCCATCATCCAGGCGCCGCAAATCTTGGGCGCGGTCGATCCGCGCTATGCCGTTGCCCTGTTCACCCACGAACCCAGGATCGCCTTCATCAGCCTGGGCGCGGTGGTGCTGGCGGTGACGGGCTGCGAGGCGCTGTACGCCGATATGGGCCATTTCGGCAAAATGCCGATCCAGTTCGCCTGGTATTTCATCGCCCTGCCCGCGCTGCTGCTGAACTATTTCGGCCAGGGCGCGGGCTTGCTGATGTATCCCGACCGTGCGGACATCGCCTTCTTCTCCATCGTGCCGCACTGGGCGCATCTCCCCATGGTGCTACTGGCGACCCTGGCGACTATCATCGCGTCGCAAGCCGTCATCACAGGCGTTTTCTCCATGACCCAGCAGGCGGTGCAGCTGGGCCAGTTGCCGCGCATGGAAATCCGCCACACCTCGGCCACCGATTACGGCCAGATCTATGTGCCGCGGATGAACGCCTACCTCGCCATCGGGGTGGTGCTGATCGTGCTGATCTTCAAGAGTTCGGGCGCGCTGGCCGCCGCCTATGGCATCGCGGTGACAGGCGTGATGCTGATCGACACTTTCAATGTCGCGCTGGTCGCCGACCGGCAATGGAACTGGAAGCCGTTCGCCGTGATCGCGCTGTTCGGCGCGCTGGGGCTGATCGACATGGTGTTCTTCGCCTCCAACGCGCTGAAGATTCCGCAAGGCGGCTGGCTGCCGCTGTTCATCGCGGCGGCGGTCTTCATGCTGATGGACACCTGGCGGCGCGGGCGGCGGCTGCATATGGAGAAGATACGTTCCGAATCCCTGCCGCTGAACCTTTTTCTGGACCGCGCCGACAAGAATACCCAGCGCGTGGCGGGCCTCGGCGTGTTCCTGTCATCGCGCACGGATGTGGTGCCAGGCGCGCTACTGCACAATCTGAAGCACAACAAGGTGCTGCATGAGCGCGTGGCGATCGTCAATGTGGTGGTCGAGGACACACCAACCGTTCCCCCCAGCCAGCGCATCGAGGTGGAAAAACTTGGCAAGGGCATCCACACCGTGAAGGTGCATCACGGCTTCTTCGAGACGCCGGACGTGCCCCGCGCGCTGGAGGATGCGCGCCGCTTCGGCCTAGCCATGGATGTGGATACGGCAACCTTCTTCATCGGGCGCGAGACGCTTGTGCCCGCGCCGCATTCGGCGCTGGGACGCTGGCGCGGCTGGCTGTACCGCGCCATGGCAGGCGCGGCGCTTTCGCCGGTGCGGTTCTATCACCTGCCGCCGAACCGGGTTGTTGAACTGGGCACGCAGGTGACGATTTAGGTAAAGCCCCCCTCCGTCTCTTTCGCGCTCACGCGCTTAGAGACACCTCCCCCCGTCGGGAGGCTTTGCCTCCACGGGGGAGGCAGACCTGTGCGGGCTGCAAGCAGGCTTCGTCAATCCAGCGCGTAAACCAGCGCTTTCAGATACGCGCTTTCCGGCAGCAGCGGATGGACCGGATGATCCGGGCCCGCGCCCGCCGCGCGGATGAGGCGCGCGGCGCGGCCGGTGCGGGCGATGCCGGCGGCGCATTCCGCCGCGAAACGCTCCGGCGAGATGTTGTGCGAACAGGAGGCCAGCAGAAGAATGCCGTCTTTGGCCGTCACTTCGGCGGAGAGGCGCGCCATCTTGCGATAGGCACGGGCGCCTGCCTCCAAATCCTTTTTCGATTTCACGAAGGGCGGCGGATCGGCCACCACAATGTCGAACGCCTCGCGCGTGGCAGACAGACGTTCCAGTTCCTCGAACAGATCGGCTTTCACCGGCTTAATTGCGACCCCATTGGCGCGGGCACTGTCTTCGGCCAAGGCCAGCGCAGGCGCAGAGGAATCCAGGCAGACCGCTTCCGATGCGCCCGCCTTCGCCGCCAGGATGCCGAAGCCGCCGGTATAGGAGCAGGCGTCCAGCACGCTTTTGCCTTTGGCCAGTGCGGCGATGAAGGCGCGATTGTCGCGCTGGTCATAATACCAGCCAGTCTTCTGGCCTTCCGTCAGGGCGGCGAAATAGGGCGCAGCATTCTCCTCCAGTTGCAGGCGGCGCGCGGCGCCTTTGGCACTCCGTACATAAAGCGGCAAGCCTTCCAGATTGCGTGCAGGGGCATCGTTGCGAAGAATGACGTTGCGCGGCGAAAGCAGTTTTTCGAGTCCCGCCAGCAGCGGTTCGAGCAACATTTCCATACCGGCCGTGCCCGCCTGCACCGTCAGCGTGTCGTCGAAACGGTCGATCACCAGGCCCGGCAAATGATCGCCTTCGCCATGCACCAGGCGATAGAAAGGCTTGTCGTAAAATCGCTGCCGCAGCGCCAGCGCCTTGCCGATGCGCGAAGCGAAAAAATCCGCGTCCAGCGCCACGCCGCATTCGGGCGCCAGCAGCCGCACCGCGATCAGGCTCTTGGCGTTGAAGATGCCGGTGCCGATATCCCGTCCGTCGTCGCCCCGCACATTGACGGCGGTACCGGGCGGAAGCGCCTTTGCCTGGTCCATGCGGATTTCGTTGGCAAAAATCCAGGGACTGCCCGACCGCGAGCGGGGGCCTTTTTTCACGATGACGGCTGGGCGCGACATTTTCGACGGGCTTCCTTGTGGCCGCGCGGTGTAGCACGGCCGGACGGCAAGTGAACCTCCCAGGCCCCTTGCACGCGGCCCCCCGCCATCCTTAGATGACAGCAGAACAGCAGGGAGACCGCCATGGCCATCGACGGCAAGTGGGAAATCGTCATCAATTCGCCGATGGGCGCGCAGAAGGCCACTTTGGACCTTAAGGCCAGTGGCGCGGAGCTGACCGGAACCCAGTCGGCGGCACAGGGCTCCGGCCCGCTGGAGAATGGCAAGGTGGATGGCGACAAACTGACCTGGTCGGCCAAGATCACCTCGCCCATGCCCATGACCCTTGAATTCGCGGGCAATGTCGCCGGCGACAAGCTTTCGGGCAGCGTGAAGGCTGGGGCGTTCGGCTCCTTCCCCTTCAACGGCAGCAAGATCGCCTGACAAAATCGTCGCCGGGGCGGGTGGTTCGGACGGGCCGCGCGCCCGGTGGAACAGGAGAGCGCCCCTTTGCGGCTTCCCATTCATCGTGAAGGCTGGCCTTTTATTGCGCTGTTCGCAGCGGTCAACCTGTTGGCCTTTCTGTTTGAGGCCTGGGCCGGTCTGGCGCTGCTGCCGCTGACCATCTGGTGCATCGCGTTCTTTCGCGATCCCGAACGCATCACGCCCGATGGCGAGGCGCTGGTCATCTGTCCCGCCGATGGCAAGTTGCTGCCCATCGTGGAAGCCGTGCCCCCCATAGAACTGGGCATGGGCGATGCGCCGCGCACCCGCCTCTCCGTTTTCATGAACGTGTTCAATGTTCATGTAAATCGCAATCCGGTTTCGGGCACGGTGGCGGCGCTTGCCTATCGCCCGGGCAAGTTCTTCAACGCCTCCTTTGACAAGGCCAGCGAGCATAATGAGCGCATGTCCATCCGCCTGCGCCCGGAAGGGGCGGCAGGGGAGACCGGCGACTTGGCGGTTGTGCAGATCGCGGGACTGGTGGCACGGCGCATCGTCTGCGACCTCACCAGGGGAGAGGGGGTGCGAAGAGGGGCCAGATTTGGCATTATACGCTTTGGCAGCCGGGTCGATGTCTATCTGCCGCCGGGCAGCCGCGTGGTCGTGACGCCCGGGACGATGGTGCGGGCGGGCGAGACGGTATTTGCGGAACTTCCGCAGAATTGAAAGGCCAGACGTTGCAGGACTATCCCGAGGAACGCATCTCCCGCCGCAAGCGCGCCCGCCAGATCGTGGCCGCGCGGCTGGAGAAGCTGGAAGACCTGTCCATCGGCAAGCTGGTTCCATCCACCCTCACCCTGCTCGGCCTCTGCAGCGGCGCGACCGCCATCCGATTCTCGCTGGAGAATGAGTTCAAGGGCGCGATGGCGGCGGTGGTGTTCGCCGCCGTGTTCGACATGCTGGACGGGCGCGCGGCGCGTCTGCTGGGCGCGGATTCGCGTTTCGGCGCGCAACTCGATTCGCTGGCCGATCTGGTCAGTTTCGGCCTTGCACCCGCCGTCATCATGTATGTCTGGAGCCTGTCGCGCATGGGCGATGCGGGCTGGGTGGCGGCGCTGATCTTCTGCGCCTGCAGCGCCATCCGCCTGGCGCGCTTCAATGTGCAGGCGGCACGCGACGAAGGCGCGACCACGGCACATCCCTATTTCACCGGCCTGCCCACGCCCGCCGCGGCATGCCTGGTGCTGTTTCCGCTGCTCATCAGCTTCCAATGGGGCAGCGGCGACGGCGCGCTGGCGGCGATGGTGCGCGAGCCGGTCGTGGTCGGGGTGATGATCGCCGTCACCTCGGTATTGATGGTGTCCAAGCTGCCCACGCCGTCGATCAAATATATGCGCCTGCAACGCCAGCACCGCATTCTGGCGGGTCTGTTCTTTGCCGCGCTGGGCGGGGCGCTGATCGCGTGGCCCTGGGCGACGCTGACCATCGGACTGCTGATCTATGTCGGTTCGATTCCGCTGGCGATCCTCTTGTCCCATCCCCGGCACGAGACAAAACCCGTCGCGTGATGCGCTGCACGGTTAACGCGTGTTTACCCCTGTAAAAGACGGCCTTAACACCTGACGGTGCAGGATGGGCATGAGACAGAACCATGCCATCCACCCCAGGCACCATGCCCGCCCCCATGGAGGAGCTGCCGCGCGAGAACCGCATTCGCCTGGCGTTGCTGCGCGGCGTGGTCGATGAATGGCGCCCCAGCCGCCTGAGCCTCTTCTTCTTCGCCGGCCTGACCTGCGCCATGTTCGCGCAATGGGTGCCGCTTTACCGCCTGGGCGCATGGTATCTGCTGGTGTCGGCCAGTCTTGTACCGGGCTTTTTGCTGCAGCTGCCGCGCGACGACCTGCGCCCGCATGAAGTCGAGCGTTGGGCACGCATCGCCTGTGCGGCCAATCTGGTGTTCGTACTGGCCTGGAGCTCGCTCGGCCTGTTCCTGTGGGTGCCGCACAACGACTTCAACCATATTCTTGTGCAGCTTGTACTGGCGGCGCCCCTGGCGAGCCATGCGGCGCTGGTCGGCACCAGCCGCGATATCGCGCGACCGTCCTTTCTGCTTTTCGGCCTGGTGATGACACTGACGCCGTTGCAGGACGGCTCCACGCCATTTCT